>JADFVY010000456.1 GCA_015222795.1 Pseudomonadota bacterium
CGGCCACCCGCAAGGCCTTGAGATAACGCTGGAAAGCGCGCTGGACGGCATCGCCATCCCCCTGCATCCCGGCGCGGAGCGGTTTTACCGGGAAGCCGGGATGATCAAGTAGTGGAGTAAATCTAACGGATGGTACCCATGGGATAGCAGCTATTCGCCCAGGGTCGATTTCAGATAGCGCGGGTTGGTTCGGACCAACCTGGCGCGGACCTGCCGCATCAACAGAGTTATCAACGCCGATGGCGATTCGTCCCACTTGCCCACCCGTATTTCGGTTGCAAGGCGGCGGTTCAGTATTTCAACACTCTCCTCGGCATCCTCGGGATAGAGTGCGGTAAACAGCTTGATCTCCTCTTCCACATCGGCCGCGCCATGGTCCCGATCATACGCGGCGATGAATTGCGCCTTGAGGGCCATGCGCTGGTCGTAGCTCAGCGAATTGCGATCCTCCGGCAAAGGCGCGTCGCGCAGGATGGCCTCGGCAAGCCGCTCCAGTTCCGCCATGGCGGGGCGCTGCCTCATGCCCTGCCCTCCCCTTCGATGCGCGCGATATCCATCAGCGCATCCAGTTCCATTTCCGGCGCGCGCAGGCCGGTCAGGGCCAACTCCAGCGAGTCCTCGCCGCCCGACAGGTGCCGCTCGCCCTGCTGCAGCGCGATCACCGCCCAGCGCACCGCCGCCATCACCTCCCAGTAAGGAATGATATCGCGGTCCACCGCGCGTCCCGATTCCGCCTCGTAGCCGCGATAGAAGGCCTCGCGCTCGCCGACGCCGCCAGCCTCGCGCTCCCACGCGCCGAAGCGCCAGCAGCGGGCGCAGAACCAGGCAATATCCTCCATCGGGTCGCTCCAGGAGGCGAATTCCCAGTCCAGAATACCGGTCAGTTCCCCGTGCTCGACCATATAATTACCGGTGCGGAAATCACTGTGGCAGAGCACCAGTTCGGGTGTTTCGGGCGCGCGCAACTCCATCCAGCGCAGCGCGTATTCCAGCGCCGGGTTCGGGTCCGGCAACGCGTCCAGATAGGCGCGGTAGGTGGCGATGCGTGTAAGCGCCGGCGGCGCCTTCGGCAATGGCAGGAAGTCCAGATCGCGCCGCGGCGGACGGATAGAATGGATGCACGCCAACTCGGCCCCCAGCCGTTCCACCAGCTGGTCCCCGCCCTCGCCCCGCAGTGCCGGATCGCGGACCAGAACATGGCCCTCGGCCCGGCCGGCGACCCGCTCCATCACATAGAACGGCTTGCCCAGCAATCCCGTATCTGAATTCAGGAACAGCGGCTCGGGCACAGTAACGCCTGCCTTATGCGCGGCTTTCAACAGGGCGAATTCCTCGGCCCGGCCGTGGCTTGTGGAAACGCCGGACGGCGCATCGGTGCGCAGGACCCACGCGCGGGCGCCGCCGTCCACCGCGACCTGCAGGCTCCAGTTCTCCTGGATCGCCCCGCCGCTGAGCTTGTCCATGGCGCGGATTTCGAGATCGTCCGCCCCCGCCACCTCACTCAGCCAGCCGGCCAGCGCCGCCCATTCCTCCATCAAGCGCCCCAGGACCAGAAGTCGGAGCCTTCCTTCAGATAATAGCGGGCCAGCACCATCTTATGGACCTCGGACGCGCCATCCACCAGCCGCGCCTGGCGGGCGTAGCGGTACATCCATTCCAGCACGGTGTCTTGCGAGTAACCCCGCGCGCCGCAGAGCTGGATCGCCGTATCGACCGCCTTGTGCAGCGTGTCGGCCACATGGACCTTGGCAATCGAGACCTCCTTGCGGGCGAAATCACCCTGGTCCAGCTTCCAGGCGGCGTTCATCACCAGCAGGCGCCCGATATGGATTTCCTTGGCGGCATCCCCCAGCAAAAGCTGCACGCTCTCGCGCTCGGCCAGCTTGATGCCGAAGCCCTCGCGCTCGCTGATATAGGCGCTGGCGATCTCCAGCGACCGCTTGGCCAGCCCCAGCCAGCGCATGCAATGGGTGAGGCGCGCCGTGCCCAGCCTGATTTGCGTCACTTTAAGCCCGTCACCAATCTCCATCAGGCGGTTCGCGTCGGGGATTTCCAGCCCGTCGAATTCCAGCTCGCAATGACCCCCATGTTCCTCCGGCCCCATGATTGGGATGCGCCGCACGACGCGCCAGCCCGGCTGATCCTTGTGGAACAGGAAGGCGGTCAGACCCTTGCGCGGATCGTCGGAGGTCTTGGCGACCAGAATATAATGGGCGGCGCCGTCGGCCCCGGTGCTGAACCATTTGCGACCATGCACCACCCACTTGTCGCCCTGGCGTTTGGCGGTGGTCAGCATCATGGTGGGGTCGGATCCAGCACCTGGATGAGGCTCGGTCATCACGAATGCTGAGCGCACCTTGCCGTCGACTATGGGCTGCAGGAACTCTTCCTTCTGTTTGTCCGTGCCGACTTTCTCCAGCACCGTCATATTGCCGTCGTCGGGCGCCGAGCAGTTGAAACAGACCGGCCCGAAGATCGAGCGGTTGGCCTCTTCGTAAAAAACCGCGCGGCCCATTACGTCCAGCCCCAGCCCGCCACGCGCGGGCGGCATCTGCGGCGCCCACAGCCCGGCAGCCCTGGCCTTGGCGCGCACCGCCTCCAGCGGCCCTTCGGCGATATTGCCATGGTCGTCGTAACTGGCGCGGACGGCCTCCAGCGGGATAATCTCCGCATCGACGAAGGCGCGGACCTTATTGCGGTATTCCTCGGCTTGCGGGCTTAGCGTGAAATCCATTTTATGTTGTCCCTTAGTCCCTTACGGAATGGCCTGGGTATGGCCGCCATCGACGGTAACGATGCTGCCGGTGATAAAGGAGCCACCGTTCCCGGCCAGCATCAAGAGCGCCGCGTCCAGCTCCTTCGGGTCGGCGACCCGGCGCATGGGGATACCCTTGATCATGCGCTCCGCCTCCTCGGTCGCGAAATATTCCTCGTTCATTTCGGATGTGAAATAACCGGGCGCGATGGCGTTGACGCGGATGTCGTGGCGCGCCAGTTCCAGCGCCATGGTGCGCGTCAACTGGGCCACACCGCCCTTCGACGCGCAATAGGACGCTCCGCCCTTGGTGCCGAACGAACTCAGGATCGAGGCGATATTGATGATCGAGCCGCCCATATCCCGTGCCACCATGCGCCGCGCCCCTTCGCGCGCGACCAGGAAAGCGGCGCGCAGATTGACGCCGATCACCTCGTCCCATTCCTCGGCCGATGTCTCAATGACGGTGTTCACCCTGGCGATTCCGGCATTGTTGACCAGGATATCGACCGGCCCGAAGGCGGCCTCGGCGGCGTCGAACGCCTCGCCCACCGCCACCTCGTCGGTCACGTCCAGGCGAACCGCCGCCGCCTTGCCGCCGGCCCGCGCGATCCCGTCCACCACGGCCTGCAGCCTTTCCTCGCGCCGCGCGCACAGCAATACCCGCGCCCCGGCCAGCGCCAGGGCCTGCGCAAACCGCTCGCCCAACCCACTGGACGCCCCGGTAACCAGTGCCACCCTGCCGTCCAGCCCGAACAGCGATTCCAGATATTTCCGATCGGCGATAGCCATGATGCACCCCATTGTTGTGGTGGTCCTGAGTAGCGCAGAGACGCGGTTGGATCAAGGACGGCAGAGGCCAGGGGGCAGACGCTGCTGTCGGCATCCCCCTGCACCGTCTGACATCCGAGATCTGGCATCTGAAATCTGAATTCAACCCCATGCAAAGACGTTTTCCGCGGGTTTCAGAGGGTTTCGCGGGCGTTTACGGGGTAAAAAATGAACCGGAATCCGATTAATACGGCGGTTTTTGTTATATATCAGCGCGTTGCGCGCGTTTTTCGGCGGCGACACAGATTGGCCCCGACGCGGGAGGCTGGAGAGCGGCAGAGTCTGTATTGTTGTATTTCAATGAGTTACCATCGACAATGATGCAATAATGCAAGCCAGACCCCGCTACGCCGACGGCAGCCAATTGGTGCTGACCACCAACGTGGCGCAAACGCCCGGCGATGGGCCGACCTTTGAAGCGACCGTAACCCAGCTTTGCGAGAAGCTCGGAAGACCCGAGACCGTCCTCGGCGATACCGGTTACGCCAATGGCGATGCGGTCGCCAAC
>JADFVY010000457.1 GCA_015222795.1 Pseudomonadota bacterium
AGCCTGCGTGCGGTCGTGGGATATGAAATTTGCCATGCAACGAGTATACATCAGGTTGGCGCTAAATCCGACAGACTGCTAGTTCTCACCGTTTATTGATTCGCCGGTAATCGCTCATGCCACTAACCTCGCGGCGCATGAGAAAACTGGCAACTATTCTGTTTGCGCTGGCCTTATTGGCGCCTGTTCAGCCCGCCCGAGCCGCTGACGGCAATGCGGTAGTGGTGGAGTTGTTCACCAGCCAGGGCTGTCCAGCCTGCCCACCGGCCGAGGCTTATTTGCGTGAACTGGCCGGGCGCGGCGATGTCATCGCGCTGGAATATCACATCGATTATTACGATTACGCGGGCTGGAAGGATCCGTTCGGCGACCCGGATTTCACCCGCCGCTGGCGCGGTTATGCCCGGGCGCTGGACGCGCGTTATGAATACACGCCCTTCATGGTCGTGAGCGGAGGGGCGCATGTGGTTGGTTCGGAACGCGCCGAGGTCGAACGGCGGATCAGGCTGAAGCGCGAGCAGGCGGAGGCTCGTCCGCGCCTGACCCTGAAAATCACGGAAAGCGACGCCGTCGTCACCATCGACGGCGACGGCCCGGTGGGGATATTCGATATTATTATCGCCACCTATGACGGCCGCCACGAAACCATGGTCACCAGCGGCGAGAATCGTGGCAAGACCCTGGTCAATGTCAATGTCGTGCGCGGGTTCCAGCGCGTCGCCCAGTGGGCCGGCGACCCGATCACCGTAAAGGTGCCGCTATCACGGATGGCCGGCGACGGCGGCTGTGCGGTGCTGCTACAGCGCGCCGGCGGCGGCCCTATACTGGCGGCGGCATCCGCCGACTTCTGATCCTGTCGGCGTCTGACCGCCCTTGTATGGGATTGCCCGCCGAAGGATACTGCCGGCCGTAATGACGTGAACTGGAAAGGCAGTGGGCGGGGCATGGAGCAGACAAGGCGGCGGGTTGATTTCCTGTTCCTCAATCTGGGGCATTTTTTCGACCATTTTCTGATTCTGATTTATGCGACCGTCGCCGTGGCGATCGCCAGCGATCGCAATGTCGATATCCCGGGTTTCACCAGCGACTGGGATATGACCTATGCCGACCTGGTGCTGTTCTCGACCGCCGGGTTCGTCGCCTTCGGGCTGTTTTCGCTGCCCGCCGGATGGCTCGCCGACCGTTGGAGCCGCACCGGCATGATCTCGGTTTTTTTTCTGGGCATGGGTGCGGCGGCAATTTTGACCTCATTCGCCCAGACACCATGGCAACTGGCCGCCGGCATCCTGCTGACCGGCATGTTGGGGGCGATCTATCACCCGGTCGGGCTGGCCATGGTGATACAGGGCCGCAAGCGGACCGGCGTGCCGCTGGCGATAAACGGTGTATTCGGCAATCTCGGCGTGGCCGCGGCGCCGCTCTGCACCCTGCTGCTGATCGGCGACTATGGCTGGCGCGCCGCTTTTATCGTGCCCGGTATCGCCTGCATGCTGACCGGCCTGGCCTTTGTAATCTGGCAGCGTATCGGCCACGCCCATGACCGGCGCGAGGCCGCGGCCGGGCGCGCGCCGCGGGCCGAGGCCGCCCATGTGCCCGCGCTCGCCCTCGACCGCGCGATGCTGATCAAGGTCTTCGCCATTATCTTCTTCACCGCCGCCATCGGCAGCTTCATTTTTCAGAGCACCACCTTCGCCCTGCCCAAGATCTTCGACGAGCGCCTGGCGGGGCTGGCTACCAGCGGCAAGGCGGTGGGCTGGTGGACCTTCGCCGTTCTGGCCAGCGCCTCGCTGGCGCAGATTGTGGTGGGATATCTGGTGGACAATCACTCGGTGCGCGTAGTCTTCGCCGCCGTGGCGGGGCTGCAGGCGGTGTTGTTCGTCACCATGCTGAACCTGACCGGCGGGGCCGCGCTGCTAGTCGCCGTCGCCTTCATGCTGATGGTTTTCGGGCAGGTGCCTATCAATGACGTGCTGATCGGCCGCATCGCCAAAAGCGAATGGCGCAGCCGCGCCTACGCCATCCGCTACGTGCTGTCCTTCGTGGTAATGGCGATAACCATTCCCACCATCGCCGCCGTCCACGGAAACTGGGGCTTCCACGGCCTGTTCGCGATCATGGCCGTGGGCGCCGGCCTGATATTCCTTGCCGTCATGCAGTTGCCGGGAACGCGCCTGAGGGTGGCCCCGGCGACGGCGGAGTAGGGTTCCCTACCCCAACCCCGCCGCCATCACCTTGCTCAAACGCCGGGCGAACTCTGCCGGGTCGGTTACCGGCTCGCCTTCGAGGATCCGGGCCTGGTCCAGCAGCAGCCAGGCGGCGTCTTCCAGGACCGGGGCGCTGGCGTCGATCTTGGCCTTTTCCATCAGCCCCTTGATCAGCGCGTGTTTCGGGTTGATCTCCAGGATGCGGGCGGAGACTTCGTTCAACTGATTGTGGGCGCGCAGGATGCGTTCCATGTGGATGTCCATGTCCTGCTCGCCGGCGACCAGACAAACCGCGCTGTCGGTCAGCCGGTCGGAGGCCCGCACGTCTTTCACCTTCTCGCCAAGGGCCAGCTTCACCGCCGCGACCAGCGGGCCGAGATCGGATTCGTCGGCCTTGTCTTCCGCCTTGTCTTTTTCCCCGCCCTTGATCTTCGACAGGTCCGCGCCGCCGCGGGTCACCGACTTGAAGGCTTTTTCCCCGTAGACACCAACCATCGGCACCCAGAAATCGTCAACCGGGTCGGTCATCAGCAGCACTTCGATACCCTTGGCGCGGAATCCCTCAAGCTGCGGGCTTTTTGCCAGCGCCTCGGCCTCGCTGCCGCTGATGTAATAAATCTCGTCCTGGCCTTCCTTCATGCGGCCGATATAGTCGTCCAGTGACACCAGGCCATCCCCGGCGGTGGAGCGGAAGCGGCAGAGCTTGACCAGCCGGTCGCGCTCGCCGGCGCCCTCGTAGATACCTTCCTTCAGCACCGCGCCGAAGTTCGTCCAGAAGCCGTCGAATGACTCGCCGCCCTCTTTCGCTTTCTTTTCCAGATCGTCGAGCGTGCGTTTGACGATGCCGCCACGGATTTTCGCGGTCACGGGATTGTCCTGCAGCATCTCGCGGCTGACATTCAGCGGCAGATCCTCGGAATCGACAATGCCGCGCAGGAAACGCAGCCAGGGCGGCACCAGCCCGGTCTCCTTATCGGTGATGAAGACACGGCGAACATAGAGTTTCACCCGGCTTTCACGGTCCTGCTGGAACAGGTCGAAGGGCTGCGTCGAGGGTACGAACAAGAGCGCCCGGTAGTCGATCACGCCTTCCACGTGGAAATGCAGCACCGACCAGGGCTCGTCGGCCATATGGGCGACATGGTGGTAAAATTCCTTGTACTGATCTTCCGTCACCTCGGATTTCGGGCGGGTCCACAGCGCCGCGCCGGTATTGGCCTGCTCGGTCTCGCCGCCGGCCTCGGTCAGGGTGATAGGGAAGGGAATATGGTCGGAATAGCGTTTGACGATGCCCGACAGGCGGTCCTTGTTCAGATACCCCTTGTCGTCGTCGCGCAGGTGGATCGTGATCGTCGACCCCCGAGCCTCGCGTTCGGCGGGCTCGATGGTGAAGCTGCCCTTTCCGTCGGAAAACCAGCGCCAGGCTGTGTCCTCGCCGGCGCGTCGCGTGATTACCTCCACGCTGTCGGCCACCATGAAAGCGGAATAGAAACCAACGCCGAACTGGCCGATGAGAGATGTATCCTTGCGGTCGTCGCCGGACAGGCCCGCAAGGAAGGCCGAGGTGCCGGATCGCGCGATGGTGCCCAGATTTTCCACCAGATCGTCGCGGTTCATGCCGATGCCGTTATCAGCGATTGTCAGGGTATTCGCCGCCTCGTCCACGGTGATGGCGATGCCGTAGTCGCCGTCGCCGGCGGCCAGTTCCGGCGCGGTCAGCGCGTCGTGGCGCAGCCGATCGCAGGCGTCGGACGCATTGGAGATCAGCTCGCGCAGAAAGACTTCCTTGTCGCTGTAGAGCGAATGCGCGACGATATCCAGCAGGCGGCTCATTTCCGCCTGGAAGCTCAGCGTCTCCGCCTTGCCCTTGGTCGTGCTCTTCTTGCCGCTCTTCGCGGCCTTTTTTGGTTTCGCTTTTGCGTCGGCCATGATTTCTGCTCGCTATCGGTTGGAGTGCCGCATATATGTGGCAGGTCGCGTCACCTTGCAACCCCGTTCGGGCTCGCCAATCCAGCGATTCTTTGTATAAACTTATGTTAACGGTATTATGCTTTGATTCGCGTGATGATTCGGATGCGGACGCTGAAAGGAGTGGGCATGCTGCGGGTTCTTAAAATACTGGTGATGGCGGTGATCGTGATCGGATGGACGGCCGCGCCGGCGGCAAGCCAGGACGCCATCGGCAGGGCGTTCTCCGAGGCGCTGTTCATGGAACAACAAATTTCGCGCAGCGTGCACGAGCATCCCGATGTCTCCGGCCTGGAGAAGGCGGAAATGAACGCCGTCCTGCAGGCCAGAGACGCGCTGACCGGGTTCTTCGCCGCACTCAAGGGCGGCGGCGCCAAGGTAAAGGGATATCTCGGCCCAACCCTTGCCTCGCGTTATAGCGACACCAATGCGCTGCGCCGGGAACGCTTCGGCGCCGAGATCTATCTCAGCTATGAGATATTCGATTTCCGGATCAACAAGGCCATGACCCAGGTGAAGCTCCGCTATTTTCTGGCCGAGAATGACATGGGGGATGCACTGATTCGCCAGCGTGCCGTTACCTTCGTGCGGGCCGGCGGCGGCTGGAAGATAAGTGAGTTCGACAATTTCGACTTCGACTGATCCGACGTATCCAATGCCGGGGTAACCGACGAATACACTGCCGCGCGCGAACGCCTGCTGTCGGAAATCGACGCGGACGTTCGCGAGACGGCGCGATGGCTGGGCGACGACCGGCTGGACAAGGCCGTGCGCGATGCGATGGCGCATGTGCCGCGCCATGAATTCGTGCCGCGCTGGGAAAAACCCCACGCCTATGAAAACCGGCCGCTCTCGATCGGTCAGGGACAGACAATCTCGCAGCCCTATATCGTCGCGGCCATGACCCAGATGCTGCATCCCAGGCCGGATATGAGGGTGTTGGAGATCGGTACCGGCTGCGGCTACCAAGCGGCCGTACTGGCCGAAGTGGTGGCCGAAGTCTGGAGCATCGAGCGCATCCCCGAACTGGCGGAGGCCGCCGCCGCGCGGCTCAAGCGCCTCGGCTATGGCAATATCCATGTGAAAACCGCCGACGGAAGCACGGGCTGGCCCGAACATGCGCCCTATGACGGCATCCTCGTCACCGCTGCGGGCAGGGAAATTCCCACCGCCCTTATCGACCAACTCGCCCCCGGCGGCCGCATGGTCATCCCCGTCGGGATCGGGCGCTACGAGCAGGTTTTGACATTGGTGACCAAGAATAAAGACGAAGAAGTCAGAGAAGAGCGCGGCCTGCCTGTCGCCTTCGTGCCGCTGATCACGGAACAGAAGACTTAAGAAATTTATGCTTTTTCAATCATATTCGTTATGCGGATTGCCTTAAGTGGCTGATTTCTTGTCGAAATTACTTACCTCTTTTATGTCAAATAGTAGCGTGCTAATGTTCACGAAAGAGTGAGGGTTAACCTCAACATTGCAGGTGGATGCGCAGGAATTACCGAACAAAACAAATATGTGCGCAGGAAAAACACCAAATCAACAGCGGAGGAATGTAAATTGGTCTACACGAAAAAACATCCCGCTCTCTTGATCATGGGCGTGCTGATGGTGGCGCTGGCCGTCGCCACGAACGCCGGGTATCTGGACGGGCTGGTCGACTATCTGAATATCGGCAAGAAGACGGGCGAAATAGTGAGCCTGTCAGGAGCGTTCGGCGTCGTGGGTATCGTCATCGGCGCCTGGCATATGTTTGGCAAGCATGAAGAAGGAAGCCTCGACTACTATCTGTCGAGCGTGGCGGGCGCGATTTTCATTTTGCTCATCGCCATGATCGTCACCTGGTTCGTCGCCCCTTGGGTCGCCGTGATAAGCAAGGGGCTGGGCCCGGTGATGGGCAAGAAGTACCTGCATCAGGTTCTGGGACTGAACTATATCGTGTTCGGGATCCTGGCCGGCATCATTATCGTCAACGTGTTCAAGATTCCCGGCTGGGCGGAGAACGGGGTGCGATTGTCCCGCCTCGGACTCAAAACCGGGGTCATCCTGCTCGGCACGTTGTACAGCGCCGCGGAGCTCGCCAATCTCGGCAAGCTTTCGGTCGTCATGATCGGCTTCTTCGTGCTCGGCTCGGTCGGCCTCGTACTGTTCCTGGGCCGCATCAGGAAAATTCCCAACTCGATGGGCGGCGTGCTGTCCGCCGGGATGGGTGTCTGCGGCGTTTCGGCCACAGTGGCCGCGGCGCCGGTCGTGCAAGCCAAGCCAACCGAAATCGCCTATACCATCGGCACCATCCTGATCTGGGGCGTGGGCTGTATGTTCCTGTTCCCGATTGTCGGACATACGCTCGGCCTTGGTTATACTCAGTTCGGCGCCTGGGCGGGCACCGGCATCCTTAACTCGGCGCAGGTCGCGGGCGCGGCCCTGGCCTATCAGCCGGACGGGATCGAAACCCTGAAGGTCGCCGAAATCTTCAACATAACCCGCGTGCTGTTCCTGCCGATAATCGTTTTGTGGCTGGCGGTATGGTATGTGCGCCGCGAGGAATCGGCATCCGGGACGCAGGTCAATGTCGGCAAGGTGGTGATCGAGAAGTTCCCGCTTTTCGTGCTGGGCTTCATCTTGATGTTTGCCCTCTCCACGACGGGAATTTTCGCCCCGCCGAATCATTACAAGGGCAAATATTTCGACAACAGCAAAATCAAAGAGTCGAAACTGCTGAACGAAGAGCAGATTGCCGCGCTTACCGCCGAATCCGACAAGATTCAGCGTGAAGACCGCGGCAAGGCTTTCGCCACCATGATCGAAAACCGCAAGGTCATGAGCATCGACGACGAAACCCTGCTGCGTGGCCTGGTCAACGCCAAGGTCCTTTCGAAGGATGCCAACGGCATCATCAAGAAGAGCCTTAAGGCCGTGCGCCACACCGCTGCCAAGATCAAGAAGTTCAGACAGTGGATCACCTGGCTGTTCGCCTTCGGCCTCACCGGCCTTGGCATGCAGATCACCGGGGCGGCGATGCGTCAGGCCGGCGGGCAACCGCTTGTCATCGGCGGCATTGTCGGCACGCTCAAGGCTGTGTTGTCACTGATCGTGATCGTCCTGTTCGTCACCGAAACCATCTAAGGAAAGGAGATTGAAATGTCTGAAGACAATAGCCAGAACATCGATCTTCAAACGGAAGGCAAGGCCAAGTTCCATCGTGGTTCCGCCCTGTCGGTCTTCTCTAGCGACCGTACGGAGGATCTCATCGCGCTGGTTTGCGCCTTACTGATAGCGTTTGGCGTATACGTGTTCATCGCGTAAAATCGAACGTTAAGGCAATCGGCCCGGCGCGCGCCGTTATCGGTCGCGCCGGGCTTTGTTGCTAGAGCATCATTCGATCAATTGTAATTGCTTATGCGATCCAATTGGTCGGATAAAGATGCTCTATCTTCTTAAAATGGCGGGCAATTTCATCCGATTAAACTGAACCGAACCGGTTCCGTTTAATCGGATATTGGCCTAGTCCGGTAAAGGGAACAGGCAATGACGCCGGCAAGGATACTTCTGGCCAGCCACGGCACGCCGGGCGCCCGGGCCGCCGAGCAAGCGGCGTTATCGCTTTGCGCCCCTGGCGGCACGATCTGGCATCTCGAGGTCGTGCCCGATTTCTGGAAGGGAATGCGGGGCGACGACTGGCTGAACAATGCCGTCACCCAAGAACGTTTCGGCGACTATGTCGAATCCCAGTTGGAGCGCGAAATCGCGGAGCATGCCGAAGCCCTGGGCCGCGAGGTGTTAAGCCTGGGCCTGTCCTATGAAAACCTCTCCGTCCTTGGCAAGCCCGCGGAATGCCTGCTGGAATTGGTTTCCAGGGAAACCTTCGACCAGATTGTCATTGGCTCGCCCCGGCCGAAGGGAATGCCGGGCTATCGGTCGCGCATGAAAATGGAAACTCTCGTCCGGGAATTGCGGACCCCGCTGCTCGTCGTGCCCCATCCGAACCGATGAAGGAAGAACCCCCTATTGCCGGCGACCCGACCGAGACGGAAGACAGCCAGGACGCCGCCTGGGTGACTATTGAAACCCCGCTGACCGCCGATGCGCTGCTGGCCTTCTGCCGAGAAGACATCGAACGCCTGTTCCGCATCAACTCGTTGCTGAAGTTCGAGGAATGGCATCATGGAGCAGAAAACGAACATCGCGTCCGCCTGCTGAATTCTGTAACCGGCAAGGAACTGGAGACCGGCCTGCATGTGGAGCCGTTGTCGGACGGCCTTCGCGTCACCTATGACACCGGTCTGAAAACCGCAACGACCTTCCGGGTGGAGGCGACGGAAGGCAGCGCGCAACTGGTCGTGACCGACGACTATTCCGGCACACCGGCCGCCGAACGCCAGGCCCGCACCGACGAGGTCGACCAGAGCCTGATTCAGTGGGGCCACGACCTGCATCGCTATCTGGCCATGTGGAACCGCTGGTCGCGCTACGGACTGTGGCGCTGGTACATGAACCGCGTCTGGAAACCGATGACCCCGCTGGGGCGCCGCGTCGTCTTCCTGCTGATCGTCATCACGGCAATGGAATTCGCGGTCTTCCTGATGGTCTTGGCGATCTTCGTGCTCGAACTGGATAAGGCTGTGGGGCTGTGAATGCCTTTTTGGGGCGATCAGGACAAATGTTCGGGCGGCCTGCGGAACGCGACAGCCAGGCGGTTCCATGCGTTGATGGCCATTAATGCATAGGTCAGGTCCACCAGTTCTTTCTCGGTGAATTCCCGCCGTGCCTCTTCATAAACGTCATCCGGCACATGTGTTGCGGCTACCAGGGTGACGGCCTCGGCCCAGGCCAGCGCGGCGCACTCGCGCATGCTGAATGAAGGGGCCTCCCGCCAGGCGGGCAGCATATGGATTCGGTCGTCGGTTTCGCCCAGTTTTCGGGCTTCATCGATATGCATGGCGAGACAGAAGGCGCAGCCATTGATCTGCGAGGCTCGGATTTTCACAAGTTCCAGCAATGGCTGTTCCAGTCCGCAGCCACTAATATAGGCCTCCATCCCCAGCATCGCCTTGTAGCCGCCGGGTCCAACCTTGTGCGCATCCAGTCGCTGTTCCATCGTCATTCATCATGCAGATTCCACCAGAGCATCGTACAGCGCCACGTTCTTGGCAAGATTCTCGACTGCGGCAAATAGCGATCATTGATTTCGCGGACTGCGAATAACTCCGAAATATCCTGTACAATGCGACATGTGCGACCGGTTCGCCCGTGTCGTCATATTCGACCGCGCCAATTTCACGTATGTGGCCGACTTTCCCGTCTTCGTGAATCACACGGTATTCTAATGAAAATCCACGCTGTTCGGCGTCTGCGGCCTCGCCGGTATTCGCGGCGCTTATTCGGCGTAAAAGAAAATGTACAGTGTGCGACCCGAGACATAGGTGACGACTTGTACCGGACACATGGGTAACACTTTTCGCCCTTTGGTGGGAGGTGTTGATGC
>JADFVY010000458.1 GCA_015222795.1 Pseudomonadota bacterium
AGACCGGTTTCCCTTTACCGCTCGCGGCGTTGCGCTCCGCTTGTGGCGCCGGCGCCACGGCGCGAACCGCGCCTGACGAGCGGACAAGGGAAACCGGTCGAATGAGTCTTTATCAGCGAGCCTTGGTATAACCCGCCCCCACCCGCGCTACCGCGTCAGCGGCTTGTATCTGATGCGGTGGGGCTGATCGGCTTCGGTACCCAGACGGCGGTGGCGGTCGGCCTCGTAATCCTGGTAATTTCCCTCGAACCAGACCACCTGGCTGTTGCCTTCGAAGGCCAGAATATGGGTCGCGATACGGTCGAGGAACCAGCGGTCATGGCTGATCACCATGGCGCAGCCGGCGAATGCCAGAAGCGCATCCTCCAACGCGCGCAGCGTATCGACGTCGAGATCGTTGGTCGGCTCGTCGAGCATCAGGAAATTGGCGCGGGTACGCAGCATCTTGGCCAGATGCACCCGGTTGCGCTCGCCGCCTGAAAGCTGGCCCACCTTTTTCTGCTGGTCCGAACCCTTGAAGTTAAAGGCGCCGACATAGGCGCGCGACGCTATCTTGCGCGCGCCGAGATCGATTTCCGCCTCGCCCTGGGAAATTTCCTCCCACACGGTGGCGGTGGCCTTCAGCGCATCCCGGCTTTGGTCCACGTAACCCAACTCTACCGTATCGCCGACCGTCAGCGTACCGGAATCCGGTGTTTCCTGACCGGCAATCATGCGGAACATGGTGGTCTTGCCGGCGCCGTTCGGGCCGATTACGCCGACCAGCGCGCCCGGCGGCAGGATGAAGTTGAGATCCTCGATCAGCAGTTGATTGCCGTACCCCTTGCGCAGGCCGTCGGCCACAATCACCCGGGCGCCCAGCCGCTGGCCGACGGGGATGACGATTTCCGCGGTATCGGGCGCCTTGTTGTTGGCTTCGGCCAGCATCGCCTCATAGGCCTGGATGCGCGCCTTCGACTTGGCATGGCGCGCCTTCGGGCTCTGCTGGATCCATTCGCGCTCGCGGGCCAGCGTCTTGATATGGGCGTCGTCGGACCTGCCCTCATGCTCCAGCCGCTTTTGTTTCTGCTCCAGCCAGGCCGAATAATTGCCCTCGTAAGGAATGCCGCTGCCCCGGTCGAGCTCCAGGATCCAGCCCGTCACATTGTCGAGGAAATAGCGATCATGGGTCACCATCACAACGGTGCCATTGTACTCGCGTAAATGCCGCTCCAGCCAGGAGACGGACTCGGCGTCGAGATGGTTGGTTGGCTCGTCAAGCAGCAGCAGGTCGGGTTTGGCCAGCAACAGCCGGCAGAGCGCCACGCGCCGCCGCTCGCCGCCCGACAGCTTTTCCACGCTGGCGTCGCCCGGCGGGCAGCGCAACGCATCCATGGCGATCTCGACGGTACGGTCCAGGTCCCAGGCGTCGGCGGCGTCGATCTTCTCCTGCAGCTCGGCCTGCTCTTCGATCAGCGCGGTCATCTCATCGACGTCCTCGACCTCGCCGAGGCGCATCGACACCGCGTTGAAGCGATCCACCACCGCCTTGATCTCGCCCATGCCCCGCATGGCGTTCTCGGCCACGGTCAGATGTTCGTCCAGCTGCGGCTCCTGCGCCAGATAGCCGACGGTCGCGCCATCGGCGGCCCAGGCCTCGCCGGTGTACTCGGTCTCGATGCCGGCCATGATCTTCAGCAGCGTCGACTTGCCCGCGCCGTTATAGCCCAGCACCCCGATCTTTACCCCGGGCAGGAAGGACAGCGTAATGCCGCGCAAGACCTCTTTCCCGCCGGGATAGGCCTTGCGGAGGTCTTTCATCACATAGACATAAAGATAGGACGCCATGGCGGTTCCGAAACTCCGTTGATTGCGGCGGGTCTTGTAGCCGAAGGGGCGGGCCGGCGCAATGGCGGGCAGTGGGCACAAGGTCAAGGGTCGATATTTGATTCCTGAATTCGACCCCATGCAAAGACGTTTTCCGCGGGTTACAGCGTCTTCAAGGTTCTTGGGAACGGTAATTTGCCGTGACGGGGCGTTAAATTAATATGTATACTTAATATATATCTTACGTGATGAACTTATTATAATAAGTATATATACTAAAAATCCCGAAAAAATCATCGTGGCGGAATTCCACGGCTGTTTGCCACCGTTTTCGCCAATGTTTCGAGCGTGCAGATAGCGACTTACTGGGTGAAATATATTTCACTGGATTTTGATACCCAGTGCAAAACCCGATTTTAGTCATGTTTTTATTATGCATACTTATTTAATATGCATTCATGAAGGCGCATGATGACCACGCGAGGGAATTTTACCGTGGAGACGCCGGGCCGGCCCCGCCGGCCCCATGTCTACGCGCGCCGCGCCGCGACCAACATCCAGATGGCGAGCAAGGCCGCGACCAGAACCCCGGGAACCGACACCCAGACGGGCACGACAGCCCCTTCGACAACAATATCGATGCCCACGGTCAGGCGCAACAGGTGCGCGATGGCGGCCGCGGTGAAGAAGACGCTGGATGTATAGAGGGCAGCCTTCTGCATTGGTATTCTCTCTTGCACAGATTGGTGACGTGATTCAAACGGACGGCGCCCTTCAGGGGCGACCGCTTCAGCTGTCAAACTAGATACCAGAGAGGCGCGGCTGTTGCGTTGACCTGCGTCACGGGTCGATCTTCCGTCCGGCCGAAATTCCCGAACCGTCAGCGCAGGCTGGAGAGGTTGACGATCAACAGGTCGTTTTTCTCGCGGATGGCGGTGGCGACCTTGTGGGCTACAACCTGTTCGGTCTCGCCAATTTCCTTGCAAGCGTCGACGGCCCGGTGCTGGCCTTCCAGCATGCCCCGGATAACCGCCGCCTCGATCACCCTGGCGACCTTGCCGGCCTGATCGGCGGGAAAGCTTCCGTCCAACTCCCCCAACGCGTCTTCGACAATGCTTTTCAGTTTTTCCATGAGCCTCTTTGCCTTTCCGTCCAATAGCGCCGCCGGGGACACCGTTAATTCGAGCCCGATACTACCCGGTTTCCGCGCCCGGTGGGATATTTTTGCAGCGCCGCCGCGTGGCGCCACGAACAGTTGCCTTCATGCCTTCAAACTGAATTAGAACATTTCATGAACAAATGCTATAATCGCGCCTTAGACTCACATGTTGCGGGTCACGGCAATGAAGGTATGACGGGATATGGAAAAACGGGTGGAACAGCAGGAAAACGGGGATTCTATTGCATCGGCGGAGGGGGCGAATGCGGGCGCGGGGGAGACGTTGATGGAAGCCGGGGACAAATCGCCGCTTTCAGCAGAAATGCAAATGGAAAGCCTGGGGCCGGCCACCGGCACCCAGGATTGCGACCTGGCAATCGGACTTATGCTGGATGTATTCCAGGGTCTCGACATTATGAAATCGCGGCCGATGGAGGACGAAAACGAGGACGACGACTGGGATGAAGAGGAAAGGCAAAGGGTCCAACGCCAGCGCGAGGTGGCGGCAAAGGACGAGCGGTTACACAGCCTGGCAGCTATAGCAGCGATGCGCGCAATCGCCCCGCGCGACGGGTTGGAGGGAATGCTGGCCGCCCAGATGGTCTGCGCTCACGGCGTGGCGATCGATTTCACGCGCCGGGCGATGCGCGGTGGCCAGTATATGGAAAATCGCACCGCTTATGCGCATCAGGCGGTGAAGCTGATGACCCTGTTCACCCGCCAGATCGAAACCCTGGACCGCCGCCGGAACCAGCGGCCCGCCAGCGTGGGGCGGGTCAACGTCGAGGCCGGCGGCCAGGCGATCGTCGGGACTGTCCATTCGGAGACGGCAAAAAGCGAATGAGGGCCGGTTGCGAGGGCTTCTCCATTGTCAGGAAAGGGGGGTTTACCGACAGTCCCCGTCCGCGCGTCCGCGTCAGGGCGCATTCTCGCTGGATTGCGCCAATGCATCTCAGCCCGCGATGCGGGGCGCGAACACGGGTCGGCGGATCCTGCCGGGCGCCGGCGGTCGGGGGGCGGGTTCGCTGCCGGATGCATGGCGGCGCCACGGGCAGCGGCGCGGCGCGTGGCAACCGGAACGCCTGGAAGTACGGAATGTGGAGCCGCGAGGCAATCGCCGAGCGGCGGCAGGTGAATGCGCTGCTGGCCGAGGGCTGGCGGGTCTTGCGGGAACTGGAGGAGATGGAGATGGCGGTTGATGCGCCGGCGCCGCGCCGTCAAACGTCCCTCAGGGCGCCACCGATTGTGCCAGAAAGTCGATCGCGGCCTGGACGCCGCCCTTGCCGTGGGGGATGTCGAGGGCCTGCAGGGAGGTCTCGGTCACCGCCAGACTGCCCAGCACCATCGGCGCGTTGACGTGGCCCATATGGGCGATGCGGAAGGCCTTGCCCTCCAGGTCGCCGATGGCAATGCCCAGCACCACGCCGCATTTTATGCGACAGTAATCCAGCAGCCGGGCAGGATCGTGGCCGCCATTCATCAAGACGGCGGTGACCGACGGGGCGCGTTCGGCGGGCTCGGTGATGTTGAATTCCAGCACCCCGGCCGCGGCCCATGCGGTGACGGCGGCCTGCACCGCGCCAAACAGCAGGCGGTGGCGGGTGAAAATATTGTCCAGCCCCTCGGCCAGCAGCATGTCGAGGGATTTGCGCAGGGCGTAGAGCATATGAACCGGCGGCGTGCCGCAATATTTTTCGTAATGCATCTCGCCGTGGCGCGCCGTCCAGTCCCAATAACGGGTGCGCAACCCGGC
>JADFVY010000057.1 GCA_015222795.1 Pseudomonadota bacterium
GAGCACCTGGCGGCGCTGGACGAGACCGGCGTGGCCGACGAGGCTGTGGCCGCGCGGGCGCGGGCCGAGCTGCCGGAAATCGAATACGCCGCCTTTCAGCAGGGCCAGGTCCGCGCCCGTGAACGCCACGCCACAAAGGCCGAATACGCCTTCATGACGGTCGACGAGATTGAGGCCGACATTGCCCAACAATCCCCAGGCGGCGGCCCCCGCGACACCGACGAGCGCGCCGCCGCCCACGCCATCCGCGCCGAAACCCGCGACGAGGTGCTGGCGGCCCGTGCCGAAGATCCCGCCGGCTGGGCCATGCGCGACGAGGCGGTCGCGGCGGCCTTCGCGGCGGCCCAGGAAAACCCGGACCTGGCGCGCAAGGCCACCGAACAACGCCTCGCCCTGCAACGCGAAATAGGCATCGAGCAGCCGCGCCTGCTGAGCGAGGCGGAGCGCGACGACATCGCCGGGGAGTTGGCCGAGGCCACCCCCGCCGACCGCCCCGCGATCATCGCCGACCTGCGCGCGCGGTATGGACAGCATGCCGGCATGCTGTCGGCGGAACTGGCCGGCGAGGTCGACGCCAACACAGCCCTGCTGATCGCGTACGCCGACATGCCCCACCTGCCGCGCCTGATCGCCCAGGGCATGGCGAAGGCGGCCAAGGCCGGCCCGGCGAACCTGACGCTGACGAGGCCGGAGGATGTGGGCCTGCTGCCAGCCCTGCCGATCATCGCCAAGGGCGAGCAAGGCGGGCGCAAACTCGACATGGCGAGCATGAAACCCGGTCAGCACTACCACACGGCCGACGGCGGCGTGCTGCGCTACGACGGCGAGGCGCTGGTCCTGGTAGTGGTGGAAACTGCGGACCTCGCCGACCCGAACGTCTCGACCCCACCGCTGCCGCTGATCGGTGGTGCGAAAACACGGGCCGTTGGTGGCGGTCGCTGGCAATTCACTGTTCCGGACGACGCAAGCTCCTCGCCGCTCGTTCTCGCAGACGCCGGTGAGAGTATTGGTGATGACCGCAAAGCGAAACTTCCGATTCCGCCAGGAGGTTCAGCGGACAATGAGGCCGGGGAGACTGCGGACGAGAAGGTGGAAGATGAAAGCAGTTCCGTGCTTGCGGGATTGTCCCCGACCGAGGCCCAACGCAACAAGACGGAAGCTATGACAGGTTGGGTAAAGCTTGCAACCTTCGGGAAAAATGTGCCGGGCGGCTGGAAAGAAATGCCGACACTTCCGGACGGCACGATAGATCGCCGTGCGCTTGAAGTTGGGCAGGTTTATCATGTTATCGGCGCAGGCGGCGCTCGCAGCGCATGGCGGTGGAACGAGAAAAAGCGCACATTTATGCCGTTTCGCGGCAAGGCCGTCACGTTCTCGATCGACGGCATGCACGAACTGATCGGTGTTCCGGTCAGGCAAACCCCGGACGGCCGCCCGATCTATAACATGGAACAGGATCGCGTGAACGCCATCAAGTGGGGCATAGGCGCTGTGTTTGAAATTTCTGACAACCCGAAAGCGAACGACGCGGCGCCTGTCTGGGAAAGACCAAGCCTCGGTAATGACATAGTTCGACAGCATAATCACTTGATAGAAAGGGTTTCAACCAAATACGGGTTTGATCCGGATCTGGTGAGGACCATCATGTGGACAGAGGCATCGCGTGGCCATTGGTATGGATTGAACGACCTCGGTGACGAATTTGGCATTTCCGGTTCAATTATGCCCATGAACATTCAGCCAGACAAATGGGCGGTACTAGTTGGCGGAACGCGGAAGGATCTAGAAAATCCCGAAAGAAATATAGAGGCGGCTATTATTTTGATTCAGCGGTTAACCGAAAACGTATCTGATCCGACGGCTGAAAAAATCAGCACTTTATGGAACTCGTTAGCCAAAGAGACAGTAAGCGATCTTGGAGCTTATTACGGCAGAATTTATCGGGAAAAACCCTGGGAGTCTGATCTTCCAAGCAAGGTCATTGAGAGTGATGCCACACAGGAAGAGTAATGCTACACAGGCTAAGATTCTTGATTTTGCGAAAATACCTGTGCGGTCATGGCCGCCAACGAAACCGCCTTAGAAAAAAAACATGAACAGAAGAATGGCATTTTAAAACCACCAAATTGAAGAAAGACAGGCAGCCATGGAAGCTGAGGAAGAAAATCCGTTTCAGGTAAAAACAACAGGATCATCTGTAGTCTATTTGATCGGTCTCTTTACGGCTCTTGTTTCGGGTTCGGCGTTCCTCGCCGTTAGTTTGTTTTTCATGGAACTTGGCCATGAGTTGTGCTGGAACCGACCGGACGGAACCATCCTTAGCAACCCGAGTTGGAGTTGCGATTTGCAGTTGGGCGTCCTCATCCTCGGCGTTGGGTTATTTGGTTTGTATAGCCTGCCGTACGGTTTGACAGCTGCTTGGATTGGCGACCGGTGGAGAATTCTCGGAAATTTAGGATTTCCCCGCTCGCACGAGAAGGCGGAGCGACCATTAATATTGATATTTTTTCCCCTAATAACAGGAACTGTAGGGGCAGCAGTTATGTTTCCTATTTTATTCTTTTTGTTTCCCTTATTCAAGTTGCTGCTAATTCCCATCGCGGCGTTTTTGTCCGCTGGACTATGTATACTAATTTTCATTGATTATTCGAGACGAAAAATACCGGCAGGGCGTTGATCTGGTGGCGAATATGGCCACAACCGTGAAAAACATTGCCGACCGCAATCGGGCCGCGGGCTGGCGCAGATCGAGAGCGCCATGGATGCCGGCATGGTAACGCCGGAAGAGGCCGCCGCGATGCAGGGCGAA
>JADFVY010000459.1 GCA_015222795.1 Pseudomonadota bacterium
CCAAGCTTGGCGGAAATAGCCTCTGACAGCGGCCTGTTACTGTTGCCACTGAGGATCTTCATGTCCGGTCCCGATTGATTCCCACCAAAATCCGGCCCAGCGCCGGCGCCAACTCTCCAACACATAAGCCCCGATTCCGCCAAGCGGCCATCAGGGCGGGCACTCTATATCAACTGCCGTGGGTGCTGTAAACGCACAAACCCGCAAAATCCGGTCTTTTTGCCGCTACATGATGGCGCAGCCGAACATCAGCCCGAACAGCAGCAGCGCGACCATGAAGATCAGCCAGGGCATGGGTCAGTTCACCACCAGGTCCAGCGATGCCTTCGACAGCGGCTCACTGCCGGTCTCGGTTACCACAGACGTGCGGGCCAGCGTCATGGCCAGATTGTTGGCGGAATCGAACAGGATCATGTGGATGAAGAAGGTCATGCCCGGTTCGGCGATCACCGGGTTGCCGTGATACAGCATCGGCCAGTCCATCCAGTTCGGCGCATAGGTCGTGCCCTGGCTATAACCGCAGGCGTTGAGTCGGAATTTCCCCATGCCGGCCGCATCCAGCACCCTGGCATGGGCATCGAACACCTCACCCACCGGGCTGCCGGGCCGCAGCGCATCCTCGCAGGCCAGCAGGGCGTCCCTGGCCGCGGCATGCATGGAGATATGCCCGGGGTCGGGCTCGCCCAGCACGATAGTTCGCATCATGGCGGCATGGTAGTGGCGATAGACGCCGGCGAATTCCAGGGTCAGCTGGTCCTGCGCCTCCAATGTGCGCCGGCCTGTATAATAGCGGCACATCAGGGCGCCGGGGCCGGAACCGATGATGGTCTCGTTGGCGGGGTCGTCGCCGCCGCCACTGAACACGGCGGCCTGCATGGCGGCCAGGATGTCACCTTCGAAAGCGCCGGGTTTCGCCAGCCGCACCGCCTCGTCCCACGACGCATCGGCCAGTTCGGCGGCTTTTCGGGCATAGTCCAGTTCGGCGGGGCTTTTGACCAGCCGCAGGCGGCTGACCAGGAAGGATGCGTCCTCCAGCGTGGCGAAACCATCCATGGCATCGCGAACCATGAAGCCGTTGCGCGCGTTCAGCCCGTAGGATTCCCATTCGACGCCAAGCTTCTTGCCGCGGCAGCCTTCCGTTTCAAGCAAGGCTTTCAGCTCGCCAACGGGGTCGGCGCCTTCGCGGTCCTTCCAGGTGTGGATCCGGTCATGCGGTATGACGGAGGTGAATTGCGCTTGCCGCAGGTCGGGGACGCGCGTCAGCAGGAACATTTCCCCGTCCGCTCCCAGATAGAGACACTGGAACCAGACATAACCGAAAGTGTCGTAGCCGGTCAGCCAGTACATGCTCTCCTGGCGGAACACCAGCAGTCCGTCCAGACCGTCGCGCCGCATCGCATCGCAGGCGCGGCGGCGGCGATCGGCGAGTTCCTCCTCGGTGAAATGAATATGCAGGCTCATTTATCTTCCCCTATGCCTCGATCGTTATTGCCGACAATTGCCGGCCATAGTCGGATCCGCCGGTCAATGTCTTGCGCCGATAGCTGAAAAAGCGGTCCTCGTCGGCGCATGTGTCGGCATCTATCAGGCCGATTTTTTTCACATACAGCGCCGCCAACCGGTGTTCCACGTAACCCGCGATATTGAACATGGGGTGTCCCTTGCGGATGCCTTGGCGGAAGAAGCGGGCGTTTTGCGGATCCTGGTCCAGGAAGGGCTTCGGGAATTCGGGGCCCACCTCGTAGGATTTCACGCCGATACAGGGGCCGATTGCGGCGCGTATCGTATCGCGGGTCGCGCCGAGATTTTCCATCGCCGTCACCGTGCTGTCGAGAACGCCGGCAACCGCGCCGCGCCAGCCGGCATGGGCCCCGCCAATGATTTTTCGCCCGTCCGGCGCCTGGCCGGCGAACAGCACCGGCACGCAGTCGGCGGTCAGTATCCCGATGGCGATGCCCGGCCGGTCGGTCACCATCGCGTCGGCGCGCGTCGGGTCCGTCGGGTCCCAGTTGCGGTCGGCGATCGCGACGCCGGTTCCGTGGATCTGATAGACCGTGTTCAGGGCGCCTGGCGGCAGGTCGAGCGTCGCCATGGCCAGGCGGCGATTTTCCATTATCGCCTCGCGGTCGTCGTCGGACCCATATCCCATGTTCAGCGAGCCATAGACGCCTTTGCTGACCCCACCCTGGCGCGTGAAGAAGGCATGGTGGACGCCGGCAAAATCCGCAAGCGTGGGATCGGTGATCAGCCCTGGAAGCGTCGTCGTCATCAGCTTGTCGTTTCCTCGAATGCCGGCGGCGCGGCAGCGACCGGCGGCGTTATGGCCATTGCCTTGAACAGGTAGCCCATTTGCTCCTTGTCGATCAAGCGCGCGCAAGCGGTCTCGATATCCGCCGCCTGGTCTTTCGTTGCCTTGGCGAGCAGTTGCGCGGTCCGGGTCTCGATCCCCAGGCGAGTCAGGAATTCGCCTTGGGGGATCGGGCCGTGGGTGATGGCGCCGCCTTCGCGCGCGGCTACAGCAATGGCCGCGAAATCCACATGGGCGGTCAGGTCGGCCTCGCCGGGGTCTTGCAGCGGGTCGTGGCGTTTATGGCCGCTGAGCGCCTGCAAGCTGTCGCCCGTGGCGCTGGCGGCATGGCCGTAATCGACGATCAACGCCGCCCCGCCATGGCCGGCAATCCGCTCGCCGATGGCGCGCGCGATCGACAGTCCGGCCGGGCTGATTTCGGCGATCTCGCCCTTGCCGGCCGCCCTGCGAACCGTTTCGGGGATCAGGGCCTCGCCCGCCGTCGCGCCAGGCGCCAGGCCCATCCGGAATGTTTCGCCGTCCTCGTCCAGCCCGACCATGCGCTCGCGCCAGCCCTCGCCGGTTCGTTCGAACTGGCGGATGGGAAGGGCGTCGAAGAACTCGTTGGCGATCAGAAGGATCGGCCCGTCGGGAACTTCTTCAAGCGCCGCATGCCATTGAACGTTATGCCCGGCAAGGGTTTGCCGCTGCATCCCGGTCAACACCGGGCTGGTCTCCACCAGATGGATCGAGGCGGCGGCCAGGAATTCCGGCTCCATCCGGGCGGCGCGCAGCGCGTCGGCCATCAGTGTGCCGCGCCCCGGGCCCAGCTCAACCAGATGAACCGGCCGCGGCGCAATGCCGGTGCGCCAGATCTCGGCGCACCACAGCCCGATCAGTTCGCCGAACATCTGGCTGATCTCGGGCGCGGTGGTGAAATCGCCGCGCGCCCCGAACGGATCGCGGGTCATGTAGTAGCCGTGGTCCGGATGGCCCAGTGCCTCGGCCATGAAGTCGGCGATGGCAATCGGGCCGGTCAGGCGGATACGCCGGCGTAGCAGTTCGGTCAGCGGGCCGGCGGTCACTCGCCTTCCGGCGGGCGGCGCATCGCGCGCCAGACCAGATACGCTCCGCCAAGCAACAGCGGGATCGACAGCCACTGGCCCCATGTGGTGCCCAGCACCATGAACCCGCCCTCGCCGATATATTCGTCGGGCTGGCGGAAATATTCCACCGACATGCGGGCCAGTGCATAGCCGCCGATGAAGATGCCGGTGGTCAGGCCCGGCCGGCGCAGCGATTTCAAGGGTCCGAAGATCATCCAGGCCTGGATGGCGAACACCACCAGCCCCTCCAGCACCGCCTCGTATAGTTGGCTGGGATGGCGCGGTTGATCGCCTGCATGGCGGAAGATGACGGCCCAGGGCACGTCGGTGACCCGCCCGTAAAGTTCGCCATTGATGAAGTTGGCGATGCGCCCCAGAAACAGGCCTATGGGCGCGGCGGCGCCGACCATGTCGGTCAGGGCCAGCAATTTTATCTGGCGGCGCCGGGCGAAGATAATCATCGCCAGCGATACTCCCGCCAGACCGCCATGGAAGGACATGCCGCCCTCCCAGACCTTCAGGATGCCGCCGGGATTGGCCAGGTAGAAGGCCGGCTGGTAAAACAGCACGAAGCCCAGGCGCCCGCCCAGGATCACCCCCAGCACCGCCCAGGTCAGGAAATCGTCAAGCTGTTCCGTGGTGACCAGATGCGGCGGCTTTTGAGCCAGGCGCAGGCAATAGCGCCAGGCCAGCAGCAGTCCCACCACGTAGGAAAGCGAATACCAACGAATGGCGAGCGGTCCCAAATGAATAGCGACCGGATCGAAATCGGGAAAAATGAAGTATTCCATGCGCGCCCTTCGTTTACGCAGTTTCCTCGCATGGCGCGCCGCGCCCGCAGATCATGTTATAGGGTCCCCCTCCGTCCCGTTCAAGAAGCCCCGACTGTTGCGCGATTCCGGCGCGGGGCGTATAGCATTGGGAAATCCATGTGCGACGGAGCGAACCCATGCAGGTAGACAATCGACTGCTAGACGATCTGGCCCGGGTGGCCAGCGGCGCCTTTGGCGCGCTATCGGGCGTGCGCGGCGAGGTGGAGGCGCGCCTCAAGCACCAGTTCGAACGCATCCTGTCCGAGATGGATACGGTCTCGCGCGAGGAATTCGAGGCCGTAAAGGCGGTTGCCGCCAAGGCCCGCATGGAGCAGGAAGCCCTGGAAATTCGTGTCGCCGCCCTGGAGGCCGCGATCGCCGGGCAGAAACCCAAGGCGAAACCGAAACCCTCTCGCAAGCCCAAAGCCTGATTATCCACAGGAATCTGCTGTCGTTTCGCAAATGCGGGGTTGCGCTGCGGAATCCCCCTATGGCATCCTAGGTATTGTGGTCGGGAAGTGATTCGCTGCTATATTTTGTAGAGTAGTGGAAATTTCGCTTTTCGCGCCGCGTCCGGCCCCGGTAACGGCGATTATTGGCCGGGCCACTTGTACATAGGGGGCGCGAATGGGAATGAGGATGGAGCAAGAGTCCGGTAACCGGACGATAAATCCGCTGGATCTTCTGGAAGAACTCGCAAATGTTCACGGCTGGCCCCACATGCGGGCGGCCGATGACGAACTGGTGACCGAACCGTCACGCCGCTGGTGCGCCTACCGCCTGCATTTCATCTGGCAGGAAGATATGCAGGCGCTGCATATGCATTGTGGCATCGACGCCAAGGTGCCGGGCGACAAACGCCGCGACATCAACGATCTTCTGGCCTCGATTAATGAGCGGCTGTGGCTCGGTCATTTCGAAGTGGCGGCCGACGACCCGAACCCGACTTTCCGACATACCCTGCTGACCCGCGGACATTTCGCGCCCGGACCGGAGCAGCTGGAGGAGTTGGTGGATGTCGCGCTGGACGAATGCGACCGCTATTACCCCGCCTTTCAGTTTGTGCTTTGGGGCGGACAGCGGCCCGACGAGGCGATCTCGGCGGCGCTGCTGGAAACCGTCGGCGAGGCCTGAGCCATGAGCGGCGAACGTCTCTCCCGGCCTCTGTTGCTGGTCGGCTGTGGCAAGATGGGCGGTGCGATGCTGGCTGGTTGGCTGGAAAGCGGCATTGCCGGCGGCGGGGTTGTCGTACTGGACCCGATGGGCGCGGGCGATTTCGCGGGACGCGACGGCGTAACCATCCATAAGGATATGGCGGACCTGCCGGCCGACCTTGATCCCGAGGTCGTGGTCCTGGCGGTCAAGCCGCAACAGATGGCTGATGCGGCGCCTTATGCGGCTCGCTATACGGGGCCCGGCACTGTCTTCATGTCAATTGCCGCCGGCACCAACATCAGTTTTTTCGCGGGCCATCTGGGAGAGGGCGCGGCCATCGTGCGCGCCATGCCGAACACACCGGCGGCGATCGGCCAGGGGATTACCGTCACTTGCCCGAACGCAAACGTGTCGGATGCGCAGATGGCGATGTGCAGCGCGCTGCTGGGCGCCATCGGCGAAGTGCTGAGCGTGGATGACGAGGCGCTGATCGATCCGGTGACGGCGGTCTCGGGCAGCGGCCCGGCCTATGTTTTCCTGCTGATAGAATGCCTGGCCGAAGCGGGCGTCGAGGCCGGCCTGCCGCGCGAACTCGCCGACCGGCTGGCGCTGGTCACGGTGGCCGGCGCGGGCCAGTTGGCGTTGCGCGGCGACGACGTGCCGGCGCAGTTGCGCAAGAACGTCACCAGCCCGGGCGGCACCACCCAGGCGGCGCTGGAAGTGCTGATGACC
>JADFVY010000460.1 GCA_015222795.1 Pseudomonadota bacterium
CTGTTGCGCATGGACGATACCGATCTGGAGCGCTCGCGCGCCGAATATGCCGAGGCGATCGAGGAAGACCTGCGCTGGCTCGGCCTCGACTGGGATGAATTCGCCCGCCAGTCCGACCGGTTGGTTCGTTACGGTATGGCGGTGGAGCGGCTGAAGGCGTCGGGGCGGCTTTATCCCTGCTTTGAGACGCCGGAGGAACTGTCGCTAAAGCGCAAGCTGCAGCAGGGGCAGGGGCGCCCGCCGGTATATGACCGGGCGGCGCTGAAATTGACGGAGGATGCCCGCGCCAAGCTGGAGGCCGGGGGCCGTCGCCCGCATTGGCGTTTCCTGCTGGCCGAGGAGGCCGTCGAATGGACCGATCTCGCCCGCGGCCCGGTGCATTTCGAGCCCGGCCATATGAGCGACCCGGTGCTGATCCGCGAGGACGGGCACCCGCTTTATACATTGTCGTCGGTGGTCGATGACGGCGAGCTGGGGATTACCCATGTGATCCGCGGCGAGGACCATGTCGCCAACACCGCCGTGCAGGTTCAGCTTTTCCGCGCGCTGGATTTCACTGTCCCGGAATTCGCCCATCTGCCGCTGTTGATGGGCGACGACGGCAAGCCGCTGTCGAAGCGGCTGGAAAGCCTCAGCCTGAAGGCGCTGCGCGAGGAGGGGCTGGAGGCGCGTGCGATCCGAGCCTATCTGGCCCATCTGGGCGCCTCGCTGGCGGCGACCGGCGAGGAGACGATGGACGTGATGGCCGCGGCTTTCGATATTGCCGGATTCGGCCGCGCCGCGCCGCGCTTCGACCGCAAGGAACTGGATCATCTGAACGCCCGCGTTCTGCATTATTTATCATTCGACGAGGTGCGGGATCGGCTGGGTATCGAGGGCGCGGACGCGGCGTTCTGGGAAGCGGTGCGACCGAACCTGACGACGCTGGCGGAGGCCGGGGAATGGTGGCGCATCCTGCATGGCGATGTGACGCCGGTCATCGAGGATACGGACTTTTGCGGCAAGGCCGGTGAGCTTCTGCCACCCGAACCCTGGGACGATTCCACCTTCAAGACCTGGACCGAGGCGGTGAAGGAGGCGACCGGCGCGAAGGGCAAAACGCTCTTCATGCCGTTGCGCCGGGCGCTGACCGGCATGGAGCATGGACCGGAACTGCGGGTTCTGTTACCTATGCTCGGCCGCGCGCGGGTACTCGCCCGTCTGGCGGGGAAAACAAGCTGAAAACCGGAACCGTAAACCCGTGACATTACGCATCTACGATACGCTCAGCCGCGCGAAAACCGACTTCGAGCCCCTGGATCCGGAGCATGTGCGCTTCTATGTCTGCGGGCCGACGGTCTATGATTTCGCTCATATCGGAAACGCGCGCCCGGTGGTGGTCTTTGACGTTCTGGCGCGCCTGTTGCGTCAGCTTTATCCTAATGTCACCTACGTTCGCAACATCACCGATGTCGAGGACAAGATCAACGCCCGCGCCAGGGACCTGGGCGAGGATATCCGCGAACTCACCGAACGCACGGCCAAACAGTTCCATGAAGACATGGCGGCCCTGGGCACGGCGCCGCCGGATGTAGAGCCGCGCGCCACCGACCATATCCCCGAGATGATCGTCATGATCGGGGACCTGATCAAAAAGGGCAACGCCTACGAGGCCGACGGCCATGTGATGTTCGACGTGCCTTCGATGCCCGATTACGGGAAATTGTCGGGCCACAGCCGGGACGAATTGATCGCCGGCGCGCGGGTCGAGGTGGCGCCCTACAAGCGAGACGCCGCCGATTTCGTGCTGTGGAAGCCGTCCGACGACGAAACGCCGGGCTGGGACAGTCCCTGGGGCCGCGGCCGGCCGGGCTGGCATATCGAATGCTCGGCGATGAGCATGAAATATCTCGGCGCGGAGTTCGATATTCATGGCGGCGGGCAGGATTTGATCTTCCCGCATCATGAGAACGAAATCGCGCAGTCGCGTTGCGCCCACCCGGACAAGATTTTCGCGAAATACTGGATGCATAACGGCTATCTGATGGCCGAGGGCGAGAAGATGTCCAAGTCGCTGGGCAATTTCTACAC
>JADFVY010000461.1 GCA_015222795.1 Pseudomonadota bacterium
ATCCAGATGGCGTCACGCGCCATGTCCTGAGAGTTAGCGTTCCCGCCTTTGGGTCGGATGGCCAGGTCACCGGCTATTACTTTTTCATCCACGATATCAGCAAGCGCAGGAAAGCCGAGCAGGCCATGCGAGAGCACAGCGACCGGCTGGCGCTTATTACCGATAACCTTCCCGTGCTGATCGCCTATGTGGACGCGGACGAGAATTACAAATTCGTCAACCGGCGTTGCGGTGAATGGTACGCCCGCGCGCCCGAGGATATCATCGGTAAACAGGTCGCCGACATTCACCGGGAAAATTACGCCAGTTTCGCCGACCGGTTCGCCCGGGTCAGGGAGGGCGGGACGATCGAATTCGAGGACCGGCTGAGCTACCCCGATGGCGTGACCCGGGATGTCCGGGCGACTTATCTACCGCACAAGGCGCCGGACGGGACGGTCATGGGTATATTCTCGCTGGTCGAGGATATCACCGCCTTCAAGCAGGCCGAGGAACGAGCGCGCCAGTCCCAGAAAATGGAAGCAGTCGGCCAACTCACCGGCGGCGTGGCGCATGACTTCAACAATCTGCTGGCCGTCATCATCGGCAATGCCGAGATTCTGGTGGAGGATCTGGGCGACGACGATCCTTCGCCCAAGGCCATCCTGCGCGCCGCCCGGCGCGGCACCGAACTGACCCAGCGCCTGTTGGCGTTTTCACGTCGCCAGCCGCTGGACCCGCAACCGGTCAGCCTTGGTGGCCTTGTCGAGGGCATGTCCGGCCTGCTTGCGCGGACGCTGGGCGAATCCATCGAAATATCGGTTGCCCGCGAGAAAGAATTATGGCTGGCCATGGCGGATGCGGGGCAGGTGGAAAACGCGCTGCTGAACCTGGCAATCAACGCCCGCGATGCAATGCCCGGCAGCGGCCACCTGACCATCGAATGCATGAATGCCAAGCTGGATGAGGCGTACCTGGAAGGAAACGGGGACGCCACGCCGGGCGAGTTCGCGGTTCTGGCGGTTTCCGACAGCGGCACGGGGATAACGCCATCGGTTCTGGAACATGTTTTCGAGCCCTTCTTTACCACCAAGGAAGTTGGGCAGGGTACCGGGTTGGGCCTGTCGATGATTTACGGGTTTGCCAAGCAATCCGGCGGGCATGTGACGATCTACAGCGAGGAGGGCAAGGGAACCACGGTCAAGCTTTACCTTCCAAAGGCAGGCGGCGAGGCCGTCCCGTGTAAACCGGAGGATCTGGCGGACCTGCCGCGCGGCCGGGGCGAGACCGTGCTGCTGCTGGAAGACGACGACGATGTCCGCGCACTGGCGGTGCGGATTCTCGAGGCATTGGACTATCGCGTTATCGAGGCCGCGCGGGCGGAGGCGGCGGGCGAGGCGCTGGCCGCGGCTGAACGGGTCGATCTGCTGCTGTCGGACGTGGTGTTGCCGGGCAAGATGAACGGCCCCGATTTCGCCCGGCAGGCCCGCGATGCAGAACCGGGGCTGAAGATTCTGTTCATGTCCGGCTATCCGGCCGAAGCCGCGCGGCGCAACGGTTTTGCCGATCTTGGTGGCGCGCCGCTCCTGAAGAAGCCTCTCGACCGGCGGCAATTGGCCGAGGCGCTGCATGCGGCCCTGCGGAACTGATATAATCGGCGCATGATCGATTCGCTGACCCTTGCCAGGAATATGTTGCTGGTGGCTGTGCCGTTGGCCGGCGCGCCGTTGCCCGCCGTCGCGGGGGCCTTGGAGGATGCGCTGGGTGAGTGCGCCGCGATCACGGGCTCGTTCAAGCGCCTGGATTGTTACGATGCGCTGGCTGGCGAATTCAGGCCCACTCAATCAGAGGGCGAAACCGCACCCGCCGGGGCATGGAAGGTCGAACAGCTCGATTCAGGGATCAGCGGCGTCGCCAACGTCTATTTGGTGGTCAAGGCGGTGGAGAAGATTCAGGGCGATGATGGCGAGGTGCGCCCCACGCTGGTAGTGCGTTGCGAGGACAATGTCACTGCGGTGATGTTTCATTTCGCTCGCTTTATCGATCACAGCCGGGCCGAGGCTGCAATGCGTATTGACGATGGCGAGATCACGGGGGCCAGCCTTAAGATGTCGTCCAGCGGCAAGGCTTTCGGTTATTGGCAGGGCGACAGGGCGATCCCCTTCATAAAAAGACTGCTGGGCGGCAAGCGCCTGTTGGTCGAGGTAGCACCTTTCGGTGCGCGTCCGGTTCTGGCGGAATTCCCGATTGAAGGAGTCGACGAGGCAGTGGCGCCCTTGCGCAAGGCCTGCGGCTGGTAGCGCCACGCCGAGCAGCCGCTCAGATTTTCTGATTTGGCAGGAAGCGGATTACCGACGCGTTGCGGCGGCGTTTACGCAGTCCGAATATTGACATTAGCGATCGGAATAATTGGCGCATGGTTTTGGCCTGCTTTCCCCTGGGACGCCGATGCCTATAACATTTGAAGAAGCCAGCACCGCTATTTATCAACATATAGTAGATGATTAAGGCGCATTAGTCTATATATTGTGTCTCATCAAAATTCCCTTTCAGATCAACGGACAACGCGGGGCGGACGCCGGGCGGTAAATAATTTCGGCCATGTACCGTCGTTTACACGGAGATTCAAACGGCTGTTTCCCTGCTTCTGTTGGAATATGCGCGGGCGTTCGGGATCGATGGACGCGCGGCATCAAGAGAGGGATACCGGCCAATGGGTTTAGACCGCAAATACATTGCAACCGCCGCCAACGGCGCCAGGATCACAGTAAGGGAGGCTGGCGCTGGCGAGGATGTTCTTCTGTTCCATTGTTCGGCCGGTTCCGGCAAACAGTGGGATGGGTTGAGCGGCCTTCTGGGCAACCAATTCCATTCCATCGCCCCTGATTTGATTGGTTATGGGGGCAGCGAGAGATGGTCTGGACACGGCCCCCTGACGCTAGCCGAGCAGGCCCGGACCATGCTGGCAACCCTTGACGGTGACGCGGATGGCGTTCATCTGGTCGGTCATTCCTGTGGCGGCGCGGTGGCCATGCGGGCGGCGCTGGAATTGGGTGCCCGTTTGCGCTCGCTGACCCTGATCGAGCCGTCGGCCTTTCACCTGCTGCGCCGTGGCGATCCTGGCGAGGTTGGTTTCTGGTACGAAATATCCGATCTCGCCGCCGATGTCTGGCATGGCGCGCGCAGTGGCGATGCCCATGGCGGCATGGCGCGTTTCATCGATTACTGGAGCGGCCCCGGCGCCTGGAATGACTTACGCGACGACGTCCGTGACCGGCTGGCCGAACAAATCGGAACCGTGGCGATCGATTTCGCGGTGCTGTTTTCCGAGACCAGCCCCATTGCCGACTTCGCCAGAATAGAGGCGCCGGTCCTGATCCTGCAGGGCTCGCATTCTCCGGCGCCGTCCCGGCGGCTCTGCGAAATGTTGAACGCGACATTGCCAAATTGCCAACTGCGGACCATCGAAGGCGCGAGCCATATGTCGCCGCTGACCCATGCGGCCGAAGTCAACGCCCATATCCGGGATCACTTGTTCCTGCACGGAGTGGCGCCCTGCGCGGCTGCCGCGTGAACATTCCACGCCGATTACAACGCTCAATCAAATGGATGGGGTTCATTATCCGTTCAACAACATCGGAAACCCCATCTGGAGAATGAAAATGCAAAACGTAAGAGCGCTACCAACCTGCACCTATTTCTGGTCCCCGGCCTGCTTAGCCGATAGGACAGCCGGCCTGTTCCGGCTGATCGCGCGGTGGAACGAGCGGCGACTTGCCGCGCGTTACCTGCAAACTTTGAACGATCATCAGCTCGGCGACATCGGCCTCAGGCGGTCGGACATTCTGTCGGCGGTCTATGGCGAGACAAGGCCCGGCAACAGGGGACTGGACGATTTCTGAAAGTGGCGGGGGGACTGGTGGGGCAAAGTTAGCCAGCCTGTTCCCCGATCAGATGCAGCGCCAGTTCCCGGTCCTGGGCGTGAGTGC
>JADFVY010000462.1 GCA_015222795.1 Pseudomonadota bacterium
ATGTTGCGCATCCATTCGTAATAGGTCTTGTTCCAGTTCTCGGGCACGAATTTCGTGCGCCCCTGCTCCACCGCCTCGATGGCGGGTTTGGCCAGAGTCGCGGCATCGGCGAACCACTGATCGGTCAGCCAGGGCTCCACCGGCACGCCACCGCGGTCGCCATAGGGCACCGTATGCAGATGATCGTCGATTTGCGCCAGCAGCCCCTCGGCCTCAAGATCGGCCACGACCTGCTTGCGGGCCTCGAAACGGTCCATGCCACGATATTTCTCCGGCACATTTTCGTTCAGGCATGCCGTGGCGTCGAGGATATTGATGACCTCGAGATCATGGCGCCGGCCGACCTCGAAATCGTTAAAATCATGCGCCGGGGTGATCTTCACCGCGCCCGAGCCCTGTTCCGGGTCGGCGTACTCGTCGGCGACAATCGGGATGCGCCGGCCGACCAGCGGCAAAATGGCGAATTTGCCGATCAGTTTCTTGTAACGCTTGTCTTCCGGATTGACTGCGATCGCGGTATCGCCCAGCATCGTTTCCGGGCGCGTCGTCGCGACGGTTATGTACTTGTTCTTAGCGCCTTCGAGCGGGTATTTAAAGTGCCATAGATGGCCCTTGACCTCGGTCTGCACGACCTCGAGATCGGAAATCGCGGTATGCAGCTTGGGGTCCCAGTTGACCAGCCGCTTGTCCTTGTAGATCAGCCCTTGCTTGTGCAGCGCCACGAAGACCTTGATTACGGCGCGGCTCAGCCCCTCGTCCATGGTAAAGCGTTCACGGCTCCAGTCGCAGGACGCGCCGAGACGGCGGAGCTGGCCGGTGATCGCACCGCCGGACTCTTCCTTCCATTCCCAGACTTTTTCGAGGAACTTCTCGCGCCCCAGGTCGCGCCGCTTAACACCCTCGGCCTCCAGCCTGCGTTCGACCACCATCTGGGTGGCGATACCGGCATGGTCGGTGCCCGGCTGCCACAGCACGTTCAGCCCGTTCATGCGTTTGTGACGGATCAGGATATCCTGCAGGGTGTTATTGAGGGCATGGCCCATATGCAGGTTGCCGGTGACATTCGGCGGCGGAATGACAATACAATAGGGATCCGCGCCAGCCTTGTCGCCGGCGGCGAAATCGCCGTTCTCTTCCCATTGCGCGTAATGTTTGGCCTCGACCTCCGCCGGCCGCCAATTCTTGTCCAGCATCGCCGACGCCGCCCCTTGTCAGATTAAAGAACCCGGCGCGAGCCAGGGTATTTCCCGGCCGCGACCGCGCCTTTTTTAGTCCTCGGTCTCGGCGCGGTCCACCAGTTTCTGAATTTCGCGGTGCACGACGCGCTCCACGATACCCGGCAGGTTCTCGTCCAGCCACTCGCGCAGCATGGGACGGATTAGTTCCTTGACCATATCGGCGATGGAAATCTCTCCCGGCCCGACTTTCAGTTTGTTTGTTTTCTCTTCCATGACGCGAGTCAATTCTCCCAAAGCTGTTGCCGTCGCGGACGTCGCCGACTCCGACACTATTTCCTGTAAATGTTTTTCTAATATCGCGGGGGCCGGCTGCTCCACGGATTCCTCGTCCATGGAAGCCTCGGCAACCTCTGGCGCTTGCTCGCGCTCCGGTTCCTGCATCGTTTCCGGTGAAATTTCGGTCGACTGGTGGGCGCTCGGCATGACCAGGGGGCGGGGCGGGACAGCCGCGGCGGCCTCCTCGAGCGCCGGCGCCGGCACCGGCTGTTCAGCCACTTCCTCGGGCGCTTCCTGGGCGTGCAGGCCCAATATGGGCTCGCGTCTGGCATCGGGCTCGCTCAAATCGTCCGGCGTTTCGGCCCCGACGACAGCCAGGGTCGGCTCCAACCGATCCGCCTCGGCTTCTTCCGCGGTTACCTCTTCGGTAAGATCGAGAATTTCCTCTTCCGCGGCTACCTCATCGGTAAGATCGAGAATTTCCTCTTCCGCGGCTACCTCCTCGGTAGGGTCGAGAATTTCCTCATCCCCGCCGGCCTTGACCGCGGGGCCGGCTCCAGAGTCGGCTTGCTCGTTGTCTTCGCTAATGATTTTGCGAATCGAACCGAGGATTTCTTCCATCGACTGGTCGTTCTGGCCACTATTGTCGCTCATCTCTCATTCTTTCCATTTACGGCACGGGCCGCGCGGATTTTCGGTAACGGCGAAAAGTTGCGAACATCGTCACTATTCATTTATGCCCGTACCTACTAACTTTCCTTTAACATCGTTATAGTATGCGCTTTCGTCATAATATTCGACATCAAGATTCAAGTCACGGGCGGTTAGACGACCGATAGAGGCCAGCACTTGCAAGCCGGCGACGAAAGAATCGCGCTTGGCGACCTCAAGACTAACCTGCGCATCCAGCAATTCCTGTTCTGCATTCAGCACATCGAGCACAATGCGCGAGCCCACGCGGGCCTGTTCCCTTGTGCCCTCAAGCGCGATCTTGTTGGCCTCAACCTGGGATTCGAATTGCGATACCCGCGCCCGCGCCACCCCCAGTATTTGCCAACTGCTGGTCGCTTGCGCACGAACCGCGCGGCGGGTCTCGTCCTGCTGAATGCGGCGCTGGCCCGCCACCTGCTTGGCGCGCCGGACGCGCGCGCTGGGTCCGCCGCCCTGGTACAGGGGAATGCTGAGCTGCGCCATCAAACTGGCCGAATCGCTCTCGCTGCCGGCGCTGCTAAAATCCTCGCGATGTTCGACCTGGCTGTTCAGCGACAGGGTCGGAAGCATTTCGCCGCGGGCGTATCGGATATCGTCCTCCGCCGCATCTTCAAGGTATTTGGCCGCAACGACATCCGGATTGTTCTCATCGCTGAATATCAGAGCTTCCTCCAGCGTCAGCGGCAGCCCCGTCAGCGCCGGCGGCGGCTGCGGGGATTCGGCGGCTCGCCCGATTATCCGCAGGTATTCCGCGCGCGATACCTGCAGATTACCCTCGGCTTGGATCCGCCCGGCGGCAGCGCCCGCCGACCGGGCCCGAGCCTGCGCCACGTCGGTCAGGGTCAGCTCGCCGACCTGAAAACGGTCCTGGGTGGCGTTCATTTCGCGCTCGAGCACCTGTTGGTTTCGTACATTAAGTTCCAGCACCGTCAGGTCGCGCGCGACATCCATATAGATTGTCGCCGCGCTCAGCAGGATCGTCTGCTCCACCGAGGCCAGACGGGCCCTTTCAGCCAGAATAATATTATTGGCCCGCGAGGTGCTGGCCGACGTGCGGCCGCCGCGATAAAGCGGCTGAGACGCGTAAAGCCCATAGGCCAGGGGCTGAAGGTCTTCCGCCCCCGCGCCATAATCGACGGTCCCGACCCCGGCCTGCCCCTCGGCGGTTATGGTGGGACGCCATCCCGCCCGGGCTTCCGGCAGCCCCTCATCGGTCGCGCGAAGCTGCGCGCGCTGCGCCCGCAATGTCGGATTTGTCTCATAGGCCGCGGCGAGGGCTTCGTTTAGTGTTTGGGCCTGGGCCGGCGCGGCCGCCAACATCATGCCCGCGCCGACCAGGGCAGCAAGCAAATTGAGCGCGGATGATTTCAATTTCAAATCAGTCATATCAGAACCTGAATTTTTCGGGATTCTGAAACGCCTTGAGAACCGGCACATTGGCGTCGAAAATCACACGCCGGGACAAGTGGTCACCATCCTTGCGAAACAGGGTCACGCGGCCGATCCCGTTTTCCATGACGATCGCAATCAGCCGGCCACCATCGGCCAGTTGATCGAGAATGCCCGCCGGCACCGCATCGACCGCCCCTTCGATCAGGATGGCATTATATGGCGCATGTTCGGCGCAGCCCGCAGCAAGGTCGCCATCGACGGAGACGACATTGTCCAGCGCCAATTCGCCAAACAGCTCACCCGCCCTGCCCTGCAGATCCGCATCGCTTTCCTGCGCGAATACGGCGGCGGCCAGCCGGGCCATTATCGCGGCGGCGTAACCGGTGCCGCTGGCGATATCAAGCACCGCATCACCCGGCGTCAGCGCCAGTTCCTGCAGCAGGCGGGCCAGCACCATGGGCTCCATCATGCTGCGTTCCGCGTTGAGCTTCATATCCTCGTCGGCATAGGCAACGGCGCGCAGCGCGTCGGGCAGGAAGCGTTCCCTTGGCGCATCGGCCATCGACGACAACAACGCCTCGTTGGTTACCTTGTTGGGGCGTATTTGGCTAGCAATCATGTTCTTGCGGGCAGTACTGAAATCCATCGCCGCATGTCTCCTGTTGCGGGGCCGGGTCGGGCCCGGCCGATGGGAAGAAAACGTTACCTCACCTATATACGACTCTCCCTTCGCGAAAACAACGCACCGTTCAGCGCCATTTGCCGCGCCACCCATCTTGACCGAGCCCCCGTGGCCACGTATATGACGGGCGCCCCACGATATCGGGGTCCGGTGGCAGAGTGGTTATGCAGGGGCCTGCAAAGCCTCGTACGTCGGTTCGATTCCGGCCCGGACCTCCATTTTTCCGATAATTTGCCTTAACGAAGGCTTTGCAACGGCAGTTGGTTTTGTTATAACCGCGCCGCTTGCCGGGCGATGTTGGGTTTTCAAAATGCCTGCGTCCGGTCGCTACCCTGATCCCCGGTAGCTCAGTTGGTAGAGCAGGTGGCTGTTAACCACCTTGTCGGCGGTTCGAGTCCGTCCCGGGGA
>JADFVY010000463.1 GCA_015222795.1 Pseudomonadota bacterium
CGGGGCCGTGCCGCCGATGCTCTCCAGGCAATAGCCGAGCACCTTCTGGGACGAGCCATACATGGGCGAGGAATCGACGACCGACCCGCCGAGATCGAAGAACGCCTGGAGCACCTTGGCCCTCTCGTCGCGCAGCCAGCTGTCGGCCCCGACATCGAAGGTCAGCCATGTCCCCATGCCGACCGCCGGCAGTCGGTCGCCGGTCGACGGGATCGGGCGGGTGTGGATGCCGGCTTGCGCGAGGGCGGGCGGGCGCGGGCCCAGGGCGGCGGCCGCCGCCGACAGCACGAAGGCGCGGCGGGTGATGGATAGCGGCTTGCGGTCCATAACAACAATATGGTGCTTGGGGCGGTGTCGAAAAGCCTCGCTGCCTAATTGCTTTCCTTCCACCCGCAGGCCTTCAACGCCCGTGCCGCCCATTGATCTGCGTCATGTGTGCGGACGTAGCTGTCGAGTATAGTTTTTCAATGCCGCATTCTCTCAGTGAGGAAGACGTCAGCGAGACCCTCGGCCTGGGCCGGCCCTCGAACCGGAAACGGATTCTGCTGCGCTGGGCGATCTTTGGACTCTCGGGCCTCGTGCTGGCGGCCCTGGTCGTCTGGTACCTGTCCGCGGGCAAGGACGACGGCGGGGCGGCCTATGTCACGGCGCCGGCCGAGCGGCGCGACCTCGTGGTTACGGTTACGGCCACGGGAACCCTGGAGCCAACGAACGAGGTCGAGGTTTCGAGCGAACTTTCCGGCATGGTCCGAAAGGTGTTCGTGGACCATAACGATCCGGTCGATGTGGGCCAGATTCTGGCGGAACTGGACACGGACAAACTGGAAGCGCAGGTCACGCGGGCGCGCGCAACGCTGACGGCGGCAAAGGCCCGCGTCAAGGAGGCCGAGGCTGCCCTTGCCGAGGCGCGGCGGAACTTCCAGCGCTACCGCGAACTGGCCCGCAAGAATGTCGTCTCCGAGCATGAATTCGATGTTGTCAAGGCAACCTTTGAACGCGCCGCGGCGGCGCTTGAGAGCGCAACAGCGGATGTCGAGGTGGTGGAAGCCGACCTGAAGCTGCGTAAGACCGACCTTGAGAAGGCCTGTATCTGCTCGCCGATCAACGGCGTGGTGCTGCGGCGCAACGTCGATCCGGGCCAGACAATTGCCGCGACGCTGCAGGCGCCGGTGCTGTTCACGCTTGCCGAGAGCCTGACCGCGATGGAGTTACGCGTCGATGTGGACGAGGCGGACATCAGCCTCGTCGAAGAGGGGCAGACCGCTAGTTTCACGGTCGATGCCTACCCGGACCGGATTTTTCCGGCAAAAATCACGAAGGTGCGTTTTGCTCCGGATACCACCGAAGGGGTCGTGACATACGAGACCTACCTTGCCGTCGACAACAGCGAACTGCTGCTTCGGCCGGGCATGACGGCAACATCGGAGATCACGGTCAAGACCATCGAAGCCGCGCTGCTTGTGCCCAACGAGGCCCTTCGCTTCGTGCCGCCCGCGCCCGAAACCGAAGAGGATAAGGGGTTGCTCGGCAGCATCCTGCCACGACCCCCGTCGCACAATGGATCCGCCACCAACGACCTGGGCGCCAAAACCAAACGCGTCTGGGTGGTGGCGAACGGCGAACTGACGGCAGTCGAGGTCACGACCGGCCTCAGCGACGGCCAGATGACGGAGATCCTGCAAGGCGGCATCGAGCCGGGCATGGAGGTCGTAACCGACCTGCGGGAAGCCGGATGACGACGGAAGCAGCGCCGGCGGGGCCGCCCGAAGCGCCGCTCATCGAACTTGAGGCCGTCACCAAGGTATACGGCACGGGGCCCGCGGCGACGCCGGCGCTTCGCGGCGTCGATCTCGTTATCCATGAAGGCGAATTCGTTGCTGTCATGGGGGCATCGGGCTCCGGCAAGTCGACCTGCATGAATATCCTCGGCTGCCTCGACGCGCCGACCAGCGGAACCTACCGCTTCAAGGGCGTGTCGGTCGAGGCGTTGACGCGTAACCAGCGGGCGCGGCTGCGGCGTCATTATCTGGGTTTTGTCTTCCAGGGCTACAATCTTCTGAGGCGGACCTCGGCCCTGGAAAACGTCGAACTGCCGCTGCTTTATCGTGGAATACCGGCCGCCCGGCGGCGCACGCTAGCCCTCTCGGCCCTCGCCGATGTCGGGCTCGAGGGATTCGAAGGCCACGCCTCGAACGAACTGTCCGGCGGCCAGCAGCAGCGCGTCGCCATCTCCCGGGCGATCGTTACCCGGCCGGCGCTTCTTCTGGCCGATGAGCCGACCGGCAACCTGGACAGCAAGACCAGCCATGAAATCATGGGCGTCATCGCAGGGTTGAACCGGGACAGGGGGATTACCGTGGTCATGGTGACGCACGAACCCGGCATGGCAGCCTACGCCAGGCGGCATGTCGGGTTTGTCGACGGCATGGTCGAGTCCGATCGTCCCAACCTGGAAGCCGCCTGATGCTCTGGAACGCGTTCCTCCTGGCCCTGCGCGAAATTCGGCGTAACGTCATGCGGTCCTTCCTCACGATTCTCGGCATCGTGATCGGTGTCGCCGCGGTTATCACGATGGTCACGATCGGCGGCGGAGCGACGGTGCAGGTCACGGCGCAGATAGAAAGCCTGGGCAGCAACCTGCTGATTGTGACGACCAGCCTGGGTTTCGGGCCGGGCGGCGTACGCACCGGCGCGCCGTTCGACATGGCGGACGCAGGGGCGATCGGGGAGCAGATCGGTTTTATCGAGGCGATAGCGCCGCAAAGTGCGGCGGCGGTTACGGCGATCTACGGCAACGAGAACTGGGCGACCACCGTCAGCGGCGTGACCAACGGCTATTTTCCGGTAAGAGACTGGCCCCTGAAGGACGGCCGGATATTCACCGGCGCGGAGCAGCGCGCCGGGGCCTCGGTCTGCATTCTCGGGAACACCGTACATGAAGAGCTGCTCGGCCGCGGCAACCCGATCGGCGAGAGGCTTCGGCTGGGCAAGCTTTCCTGCGAGGTCGTCGGCCTTCTTGAGGCCAAGGGGCAGTCGGTCATGGGAACCGACCAGGACAATCTCGTGCTCATACCGCTGCGGACCTTCCAGCGCCGGATCTCCGGCAACCGGGACATTTCCATGATCCAGGTTTCGGTGCTGCCGGGCGCCTCGACCGAGAAGGTCAAGCGCGACATCGAATATCTGATGCGGGAACGCCGGCGCATATCGCCCGGCGAAGAAGATAATTTTTCCGTGCGCGACCTGAAGGAGATCACCGAAATACTGTCTGGAACCACCCGCGTGCTGACGATGCTGCTTGGCGCGGTCGCGGCGGTAAGCCTACTTGTCGGCGGCATCGGCATCATGAATATCATGCTGGTATCGGTGACCGAACGGACGCGCGAGATCGGCGTCCGGCTCGCCATCGGCGCGCTGGAACGCGAAGTGCTGATGCAGTTCCTGGTCGAAGCGGTGGTGCTGTCGTCGCTGGGCGGCATGCTCGGGATCCTGCTTGCGCTCGCCGCGTCCGTATGGCTGGCGGGTATCATGCTGGTTCCCTTCGTGCTCAACTTGCCCATCATCGGCGTGGCCTTCCTGTTCTCGGCCGCGGTCGGCATCCTCTTCGGCTTTTTCCCGGCGCGCCGGGCCGCCAGAATGGACCCCATCGAGGCACTGCGCCACGAGTAGGGGAAAATCACGCCGCTTCCCACCCGCAAGCCCGTAACGCGGCATGCATATGGTCCGGGGGGTCGGCGGTGGCCGTGACCGGGTCTTTCCCGGCATATAGCGGCAGGCTGATGGCGCGGCTGTGCAGGTGCAGCGGCGGGGCGTCCGCGCCGCCGCCAGACCCCACGCCGCCCGTGCCATAGACCGGGTCGCCCAGCACCGGGCAGCCGATTTCGGCGCAATGAACGCGGATCTGGTGGGTGCGGCCGGTCTTCGGGCGCAGTTCCAGCCAGGTAAGGCCGCCGGATCGCCCCAGCGTGCGGTAGGTGGTGACGGCCGGCTTACCCGCCGCCTTGTCCGCCACCATGCGCCAGCCGGCCTTTTTCGTGGAAGTCTTGGCCAGCGGCAGATTGATTGTCCCCGAGGGCTTGTCCGGCGCGCCCTCGACCACCGCCCAGTAGGTCTTCTCCACCCGTCCGTCCGAGAACAGCCGCGCCAGCCGCCGCAGCGCCTTCGGTTGCCGCCCCAGCACCAGGCAGCCGCTGGTATCGCGGTCGAGCCGATGCGCCAGCGCCGGCGGCCGGGCCAGCCCGAACCGCAACGCATCGAACAGCGCCTCCAGATCCTCGCCCCCACCCGGCCCGGCATGCACCGGAATGCCGGCGGGCTTGTCGATGATCAACATCGCCCCGTCGCGGTAAAGCACGCGTGCCTGAAGCTCTTCCGGGGTCATGCCATGCGCCGTGCCGTTGGGGGTGAAACTACAGCGGTGTTAATAGCCGACCCGGGCCCGGGCGGGAAGGGCACGGCGTTTACCCCTCCGGGGCCGTGCCGCCCGCACGGGCTACAGGATGAGGAGATAGGGGGATGAAAGGAGATGGAGGGGAGCAGTCGACAGGGCGGCCGTATCTCCCCTCATCCCCCCGCTTACTGTC
>JADFVY010000464.1 GCA_015222795.1 Pseudomonadota bacterium
ACCTCGGTGATCTTCGCCGCCCTGATCGGCGCAATTCTGTTCAGGGAACCTTTCGGCAGACGGCGCATTCTGGCCGCCTCGGTCGTCGCGGCCGGCGTCATCGCCATAAATCTGGGCTAGAGCCTTCTCCGACCATATGGAAACGCTCTGTTGCCCTCCGGCGGCCAGCCGCTGCGTTATCCCGCTTGCCCGATGCGCAAGCATCGCGCGGCGCGGGATGCCTGACGGTCTGGCCGCCGGAGGGCAACAGAGCGTTTCCATATGGTCGGAAAAGGCTCTAGATTACCCGGTCTTGCGAACAGCCATCGCCGGATCGTCGCGCTGCACGACGCGCTCAGTCGGGAATATGGCCGTGATCCTGGTACCCATGTCCGGCGCGGCTTCGCCTTTCATCCGGCCGCCATGCTGGCGCACCAGATACTCGGTCAGCGGCAGACCTCGGCCGCCGCCCTCGCGAATATCCAGCAAAGGGCCGTCGCTGTTGCGCCCAATCAGCGCAAGCTGGCTTTTGGACATGCCGATGCCGGTATCGGCGATACAGAGCTCCATCTCGCCATTGGCGTCTAGCGAGGCGGAAACTGTCACCTTGCCGGCCGGCGGCGTGAACTGAATGGCGTTGGACACCAGGCTGATAAGAATCTGACGCAGCCGGTCGCGGTCGCTCTTCAAGCCAGGTAAATCCTCGGGCACATCGACCTGAATGCGGACCCGTTGGGTCGCGGCGTAGCCCTGTAACAGAAGACAGGCCGACCCGATCGCATCGCCGACATCAAGCGCCTCTTCGGGCAACTCGCCGTCGCCGGCGCCGGGCATCTGGCGCAGTCGCTCGTCATGTTTGCGGGTGATGGCGAAACGGACGCGCCGGCGCAGGGATTTCTCGTCCAGTTCGCCCTTAACCAATAAATCCTGCGCGCCAAGGCGCAGCGCCTCCAGCATGGCGACTTCCTTGGCGTGGCCCAGCAGTATGACAAGCGGCACGGCCGGCGCCGCATCGCGCATGCGCGAAATCCGGGGCAGGTTCTCCACGTCGATCATCGGCATGCCCAGCAGGATTGCATCGACGTGGCGCGCCTGTTCCAGCCCCTGCTCGAAGTTGGGCATGCGCTGGACGTCGAAAGTCGGGCTTTTGGCCGAGGAAAGCCATTCCTCGAACATGCCCGCATCCGCGGGGTTGGACTCGATCAACAGAATCCTGATGACCGCCGCATCGATACTATTTTGCATTAACTCGCTTCCCCGACTCGAACATCGCACGCGGTTTACTCCGCCATGCGGGCAACTGTGCCCAAAAATCACCAATAAATTCCTAAGAAACAGGTCTTTTCCCTCGTCCGGGCTTCACCGGGGCCGCGGAAACTGTTAACACCGCTCCTCGGAAAAACCATGAAGGGTACCGCGGCATGAACCCGCGTTTGAACGCAGCAATCGAATACGGGCCGCTGGCCGTATTCCTGGTGGCCTATTTTGTGGGCAATCGCTATCTGGACGATACCGGGGCGATCATGCTGGGCACGGCGGCGATCATGGCGGCGACGGTTGTTGCCCTGTCGGTCGCTTGGTTCGTGCAGCGCCGTGTTCCGAAGGTTCCGTTGATCTCTGGCGTCCTGCTGATGGTGTTCGGCGGCCTGACCCTTTGGCTGCAGGACCCGGTTTTTTTCAAGATGAAGCCGACGATGGTTTATCTCCTGTTTTCCATCGTTCTGCTGGGTGGGCTCGCGATGCGCAGGCTGTTGCTGAAGTCGCTGCTGGGTACAGCCTGGCAACTTGACGATACCGGCTGGCGCAAACTGACCCTACGCTTCGGCCTGTTCTTCATGGCGATGGCGAGCCTGAACGAACTTGTATGGCGCACGCAATCCACTGATTTCTGGGTGAGTTACAAGGTGTTCGGGACGATGGCGCTAATCGTCCTCTTTACCATGACGCAGGTCGGCCTGATCCACCGCCACACCATCGAACCGGAGAAGGTGTCCGCCGACGATCCCGGCGAGCCTCAATAATCTCCCGTCTCGCCGGGCGGATTGAATCGCGCCGCAAAGCCCGTCTGGCCGCGCACCTCGTCGAAATGGTTGAGCGCCCAGCGTACCGACGGGAAGGCGATTTCGTCCCATGGTATTTCGTTCCAGCGAAACAGCCCGACCTCGGCGCTCTCCGGGCCGGCCGCGATATCCGGCGTGGTCAATTGCGCCCGGAAAATGATCTGCACCTGACTGATTCGCGGGATGCTGTAAACCGCCAGCACGGTTTCGATCTCCAGCCGTGCAAAGGCCTCTTCCCACGCTTCGCGCGCCGCGCCCTCCGCCGCGCTCTCGTTCATCTCCATATATCCCGCCGGCAGGGTCCAGTAGCCCTTGCG
>JADFVY010000465.1 GCA_015222795.1 Pseudomonadota bacterium
CTTCCAATATCCCTTGCGCCGCCGGCGCCGCATTCGGCTGGGTCAACGGCCGCGGCCGCGCCGGCTTCGCCAGGGTCCGCAAGCTTTCGATCTCGGTGCAGCTATCGGATTCGGCGGATTACGAGGGCGGCGCGCTGGAACTTAACCCGGGCGGCACGATCGCCGAGGCGCCGCGCACAATCGGGACCGCGACAATTTTCGCGGCCAACGTCCTGCATCGCGTCGCCCCGGCCACCAAGGGCCGGCGGCACGCGCTGACCGCCTGGTTCCACGGTCCGCATTTTCACTAAGCCCCCCGGCGCGACAAACCTTCGCGCGCTATTGGACAGCCTCCGCATGGCGGCATATCCTTTCCCGGTTCGATGATTCAGACAGGGAAAGCAGATGGACCACCAGACCATTCAGGCGAAAACCGGGCTGGAGGCGCGCCGGCGCTTCCGCGAGAACGATTACCGTGGCCAGACCTCGGGCGTGGCGCCGGGCTATGTGCAGGGTAATCTCGCCATATTGCCGGCCGACCTGGCCGCCGACTTCCACCGGTTCTGCCATCTGAACCCGAAGCCCTGCCCGCTGCTGGGCTCGTCGGACCCCGGCGACCCGCATATCCCGGCGCTGGGCGCCGACCTGGATATCCGCGCCGACCTGCCGCTCTATCGCATCTGGCGCAACGGCGAGATGGTCGAGGAAGTGCCGGACATCACCACACACTGGCGTGACGACCTGGTGGCTTTCGTGTTGGGCTGCTCCTTTTCGTTCGAGGAGGCGCTGATCGATAACGGCATCCCGCTGCGCCATATCGAAAACGGGACCAATGTGCCGATGTGGCGGACCAGCATTCAAACCGCGCCGGCCGGGCCGTTCCGTGGGCCGATGGTGGTCTCCATGCGGCCGATGAAACCGGCCGACGCGATCCGCGCCATTCAGGTAACCACGCGCTTTTCCGCCGTGCATGGCGCGCCGGTCCATATCGGCCTGCCGGAGGAGATCGGCATCGCCGACATCACCAAGCCCGACTATGGCGACGCGGTGGAGGTGAAGCCGGGCGAGCTGCCGGTCTTCTGGGCCTGCGGAGTAACGCCCCAAGCGGTGATCGTCGAGATAAAGCCGGAATTCTGCATCACCCACGCACCGGGCAGCATGCTGGTCACCGACTTGAAGAATTCGCACCTGGCGACGTTGTGACGCCGGCTGCCCGCTCCCTCGTCATGCGCTGGGCCGCGAACGGGGCGCTGGCGGGGGCCGGGTCGGCCGGGATCCTGATGTGGATCGACCGGCTGCAATTCCATGATCTGCAAAACCCCACATTCTTCGTCCTGCCGGGCCTGGCCTTCGGGCTGGTCGTGGCGTTACCGTTGTGGCGGCGCGGGCTGGCCGGAGGCTGGCCCTGTGCGATATTCATCGCCGCCTCGATAATCGCCTGGCCGGCGGGTTACCATACCGGCGGCGGCCTGATGCTGGCGATCGAGGCGAAAGGCCTGCTTCGACTGGCGCCGGCGGGGTTTGCCGGCGGGCTGGTCTGGGCCGCGATTTCGACGGCGGCCGCGTTGAACTTCCCCTTCATGCGAACCGGCCGTATCCGGCCAGTCCTCGTAATCGCCGGCGGGCTGACCGGCGCGTTGTGCGTTTCGCTACTGGAATTTCTCGGCCAATGGGGATTTGGCCCGGTCTATATCGTTTTGTGGGGTGTCTGGTATGCTGTACAGGGCGGACTGATCGCGATGGCCCTGCCTGATACAGACTGCTAGGGCAATATCCGATCAAACGGAACCGGTCCGGTTCAGTTTGATCGGATAAAATTGCCCGCAAATTCAGGGGGCGAGCATCTTTATCCGATCTATTGGAATCGCATAAGCGATTCCAATAGATCGGATGATGCTCTAGGGCAATATCCGACCGTATGAAACCTGAAAACAACCCCATGCAAAGACGTTTTCTGCGGTTTTTTGCCCGGCATTATGGAAAATGGCGACCGCCAAACCGCCTTATGCAAGGTTAAACGATGTTTTTAATAAGTATGGTTATTTGTTTTGGGGTGCGGAAAATGCTTCTCTGTAATTACTATGCATTCCTAGCAATTTTCCGAATTTAGGCAGATTCCGATCTAATTTTGAAATTATCGGAGCAATATGCCTGATACAGACCACTAGGTCCGCGCCACCCACGCCTGATTCATCCCACGAATACGTGACCGCCCGCGTGAAATTGACCGCTTACACACTCTTGCCCGCGAATGTATAATACGGGGCGGAAGGGGTGCTAAAGCCCCGTGGATTATGGGATGGCATGCATGGTGGCAAACCATGGAAGGCGAGGTTTTCTCCGGATAGCGGGAGGCGCCGCGCTGGCGACGCCCTGGTTTTGGACGCGGAACGCCGGCGCCCGGGCGGCCCGTGTTGTCGTTATCGGCGGCGGCGCCGGGGGTGCGATCCTGGCGCGAACACTGGCGCGGTCCGGGGCCGGCCTCGACATAACGCTGATCGAACCGAAGACCCGTTACACGACCTGTTTCTTCAGCAACCGGTATATTACCGGTTTGCAGGATTTCAACTCGATTACGCACGGATATGACAGGCTGGCCGGCAATCATGGCGTCCGCGTGCTGCATCAGGCGGCCACGGGAATCGACCCCGACGCCAGAACCGTAAGGTTGTCGGGCGGCGAAACCATTGGCTGGGACCGGCTGGTGGTGGCGCCGGGTATCGATTTTCGCTGGGACGCGATCGAGGGATACGGGCCGCAAGCCGCCGAAATCATGCCCCACGCCTGGCGCGCCGGCGCGCAGAGCCAGCTCTTGCGCGCGCAACTGGAAGCCATGGAGGACGGCGGAACCTTCCTGATCGCGCCGCCGGAAAACCCATACAGATGTCCGTCGGGCCCCTACGAGCGGGTGTCGCTGGTCGCCCATTATTTCAAACAGGCGAAACCGAAATCGAAAATCCTCATCCTCGACGCCAAATCCGAATTCCCGCTGCAGGCGCAGTTCGAGGAAGGCTGGGCCAATCATTACGCCGACATGATCGAGGTAATCCCCGCCGATTTTTCCGGCGGTCCCAGGGCCGTCGATCCTTCCACCATGACCGTGATGAGCGAGGATGATGATTTCAAAGCCGCGGTCGCCAATATCATTCCGCCCCAGATCGCCGGGAAAATCGCGCGCGACGCGGGGCTGGCCGACGATAGCGGCTGGTGCCCGATCAACCATGAAAGCCTCGAATCCGCAATTATCCCCGGCATCCATGTGATCGGCGACGCCGCCATCGTCTCGCCGATGCCCAAGGCCGGTTATACGGCGAACATACAGGCGAAAATATGCGCCCGCGCCATCATCCTGGCGCTGATCGGGAAAGCCGTCGATCCCCCCGTCACCAGCGGCGCCTGCTGGAGCCATATCACGCCCGACAACGCGGTCCGCGAATACGCGGAATATGAATTTGTCGACGGCGTGGTTGTACGCACGATCCTGGATATCAGCCTGACCGGCGAGGACGACAATTTGCGCGCCGCCACCGCCGGCGCCGCCGACCGCTGGTACCGCGATATCACCCACGAAATGTTCGGTTAAGACCGGCTTGCGGGGAGCCTGACGCAGTTCCTTCTTGATTTCCCAGCTATTTTTGTGTGTAATAGGGTGCAATGAAAAGTCCGACGCTCTGGACGGCTGGGTTCGCTCACCCTTCCAGGTCTCTACTCCGGCGGAAAAAAGGGAGGGAGAGAGACAAGGGAGCGCCAATGAACAGTCGTCGCATACGTACCGCAACCGCAATTCTGGCAGGCCTCTGCGCAGGGGGCTTTCTGCCGCCGCCCGCGGTGGCGGACGAACGTTACGAGTACGGCGAGTACCTCTCCGGCGAATGCACGGCCTGCCACCAGCTCAGCGGCAAGGCCGACGGCA
>JADFVY010000058.1 GCA_015222795.1 Pseudomonadota bacterium
CTGGCCGACATCGCGGACTACGTGCTTGATTACACGATCAATTCCGACGAAGCCCTGCAAACCGCCCGCCATTGCCTGATCGACAGCCTGGGATGCGGGTTCGAGGCGCTGGAATATCCCGCCTGCGTCAGGCTGCTTGGGCCCGTTGTTCCGGGAACCGTGGTTCCCAACGGTGTTCGGGTGCCGGGCACACACTATGAACTGGACCCCATCCAGGCGGCGTTCAACATCGGCGCCATGATCCGCTGGCTCGATTTCAACGACACCTGGCTGGCCGCGGAATGGGGCCATCCGTCCGACAATCTGGGCGGTATCCTGGCCACGGCCGACTGGCTGTCGCGCACGGCGATCGCGGAAGGGCGCGCGCCGCTAACCGTGGCGCGGGTTTTGGAAGCGATGATCAAGGCCCATGAAATCCAGGGCGTCCTGGCGCTGGAAAACAGCTTCAACCGGGTCGGGCTGGACCATGTGGTGCTGGTGAAGGTCGCCACGGCGGCCGTCTGCGCCGCCATGATGGGGGGCACGCGCGAGCAGGTTGTCAACGCGATCTCGCAGGCCTGGGTGGACGGGCAAAGCCTTCGAACCTACCGCCATTTCCCCAACACCGGATCGCGTAAAAGCTGGGCCGCCGGGGATGCGACCAGCCGGGCCGTGCGCCTGGCGATCATGTCGCTCAAGGGCGAAATGGGAATCCCCACCGTGCTGACAGCCGAGGGTTGGGGCTTTTACGATGTTCTGTTCAAGGGGCGGCCGTTTGTCCGCGAGCGTCCCTACGGTTCCCATGTCATGGAAAATATTCTTTTCAAGATCAGCTACCCCGCCGAATTTCATGCCCAGACTGCCATAGAATGCGCCATGGCGCTGCACGCCGAGGTGCGCGGCCGGATCGACGATGTGGACAGGGTCGTCATCCGCACCCAGGAGTCCGCGATCCGGATCATCGATAAACAGGGGCCGCTGACCAATCCGGCCGACCGCGACCACTGCATCCAGTATATGGTTGCAGTGCCGTTGATCCATGGCCGCCTGACGGCCGCGGATTACGAGGACGAAATAGCGGCGGACCCGCGCATCGACGAACTGCGTGGCAAAATGGTTTGCATCGAGGATGACGGTTTTTCCGCCGACTATCTGGACCCCGAAAAACGCTCCATCGCTAACGCCGTTCAGGTGTTTTTCGCCGACGGAACCGCCACGCCGGAGGTCGCGGTGGAATACCCCATCGGGCATCGCCGGCGGCGCGCCGAAGGTATTCCCTTGCTGGAACAAAAATTTATCCATAATCTCACACGGCGATATTCCGGGAAACACCGGGAGTCGATTTTGGGTTTGCTGTTCGACCATGACCGTTTGTCCCGGACATCGGTCGCGGATTTCATGAGTCTTTTCGTGATCTGATACCGGGGATCGTCAAGACATAATTGTGGGCGTGAACGCGCGCTTACAACAAACGCCAACAGGAGGCTGTTATGAAAAGCAAGTTTTTGATACGGATCGCGGCGGTCGCGGTTCTTGGCTTTGGCTCTGCCACCGCGGCGCAAGCCGCTGAGTGCATCGCGCCGGCCAACCCCGGCGGCGGCTGGGACTTCACCTGCCGCAGCATCAGCAAGATCATGTATGACATCGGCGTCGTCGATAAACCGATCCAGGTCACCAACATGGCCGGCGGCGGCGGCGGGCTGGCCTATTCGCATGTCGTCAACAAGCGCAACGACGACGCCGAGTTGATCGTGGCCGCGTCCTCGGCCACCGCCACCCGCCTGGCCCAGAACGCCTATGCCGGCATGAACTATAATCAGGTCCGCTTCCTTGGCGCGATCGGCGGCGATTACGGCGTCATCGCGGTGGCGAAAGACGCTCCTTACCAGAACCTCGGCGATCTGGTCGATGCCGTGAAATCCGATCCGGGCGCCGTCACCTTCGCCGGCGGCAGCGCGACCGGCGGTTTCGATCATCTCAAGGTTCTGATGACTTTGAAGAAAGCCGGCTTCACCGACATCACCAAGATCAAATATATCGGTGTCGATGGCGGCGGCGACGCCATTACCCAGATGATCGGCGGCCATGTTCAGGCAATGACCGGCGATATATCCGAAGTCGTCGGCTTCATGAAGTCCGGCGATGTCCGGGTTATCGCCATCTTCGCCGAAGACCGCCTTCCCGGCGAGTTCGGGTCGATTCCGACCGCCAAGGAACAGGGATTCGACGTGGTCGCCCTGAACTGGCGCGGCCTGTATGTTCCCAAGGGCATTTCCGATGCGGAATACAAGAAATGGTCCGATGCGCTGGCCAAGGTCGGGGCTTCCCCGGAATGGGCCGAGTCGATGAAGGCCAATGGCCTGATGCCCTTCAACAAGGTCGGCGACGACTTCCAGAACTATGTCGGCGGCCTGATGGAGGAGATTGCGACGCTGTCGCGTGAAATCGGCGTCATCAAGTGAAAAGTGACCGGATTTTCGGTCTGATTACCCTTGTTGTGGCGCTCGCATTTATTGCGAGCGCCACTCAAATCCAGACTTCGTTTCTCGTCGATCCGCTTGGACCGAAGGCCTTTCCGATCATGATCGGCGCGGTGCTGGTCATTGCTTCGCTGTGGCCCATAGCCCGGCCCGACGCCGACCCGGAGTGGCCGACATGGCCCCGGGCGGCAAAGATCGCCATCTGTGTCCTGGTCCTGTTCGGGTACGCGTTTTTCCTGAGAGACCTCGGCTTTGTTCTCTCGACCGCGATCGCCGCCGGGCTGATCAGCTACCAGATTCGCGCCCGCGCCATCGCCGCCGCGATGATTGGCGGCATCCTTTCGGTGAGCATATTCGTTATTTTCAAGTTCCTGCTGGGCCTCGGACTCAAGGCCTGGCCAGCTTACCTTATGTCTTGAGGGTCTGTTTTTATGGAAACTCTGACCCTGCTCTCGAACGGCTTTGCCATCGCGTTGACGCCCGAGAACCTGATGCTCGCGGTCGCCGGCTGCATCCTGGGCACGATCATCGGCGCGTTGCCGGGCCTTGGGCCGGCCAATGGCGTGGCTATCCTGATCCCGCTGGCGTTTTCGCTCGGCCTTGACGCCACGCCGGCGCTTGTGCTGCTGACCAGCGTTTATTACGGCGCCATGTATGGCGGGCGCATTTCATCGATCCTGCTGAATATTCCGGGCGACGAACCGGCGCTGATGACCACGCTGGACGGATATCCCATGGCCCGACAGGGCAAGTCCGGCGAAGCGCTGGTATTGTCGGGCGTCGCCTCGTTCGTTGGCGCGATGGCGGCGACGGTGGGTTTGATGTTGCTGGCGCCGTTGCTTTCGAAGGTCGCCTTCCTGTTTGGCCCGGCCGAATATTTCGCGCTGTTCCTGCTGGCGTTCTGCACGCTGGGCGGCCTGTCGGGCCAGAATCAGGCAAAATCCGCCATCGCCGCCGGCATCGGCCTTGGCCTCGCGATGATCGGCCTGGACCGCAATACCGGAATGGAACGGCTGAGTTTCGGTTCGCTGCATCTGATCGAGGGCATCGACTTCCTGGTGGCCATCGTCGGGCTTTTCGCGGTGACGGAAGTGTTCGTTTTCATCGAGAGCGGGGGCAGGAGTTCGGCCATCGGCGTGAAGCTCGGCAAGATCGTTATCCCGGTGAAGGAGATCATCGAATGCCGGTGGGCCATGGCGCGGGGCACCGCCATCGGCTTCTTCGCCGGCGTTCTTCCCGGCGCTGGCGCATCGCTCGGCAGCTTTCTTGCCTACACGGCCGAAAAACGCCTGGCCAAGGACCCCGAAAGTTTCGGCAAGGGCAACCCGCGCGGGGTCGCCGCGCCGGAAGCCGGTAACAACGCGGCGGCCGGCGGCGCGCTGGTGCCGATGCTGACGCTGGGCGTGCCGGGCAGCGGTACGACGGCGGTGTTGCTGGCCCTGCTGATGACCCTGAACATCACCCCCGGCCCGATGCTGTTCGTGGAACGGCCCGACGTGGTCTGGGGGCTGATCGCCACGCTGATCATCGCCAATGTGGTTTTGCTGATCCTGAACGTGCCGCTGGTCGGGATCTTCGTGCGTTTGTTGTCGGTGCCGCCACAGGTGCTTCTTCCCGCGGTGACGATGATTTCATTCGTCGGCATTTATTCGCTGTCGGGCAGCAGCTTCGACCTGATGATGATGATCGCCTTCGGTATCCTCGGTTACGCGTTGCGCAAGCTGGGCGTGCCGACGGTGCCAATCATCCTGGGCATATTGCTGGGCAATCATATGGAAGACAATCTGCGCCGCGCCATGGTGATTTCGGGCGGCGACTGGAGGATTCTTTTCAGTTCCGCCCTGGCCGTCGGCTTGTGGATCGCCGCGATCGGCGGCTTCGTGGCGCCGATGTTCCTGCGCCGATTCCTGCGAAAACCAACCCCTGACTAATAC
>JADFVY010000466.1 GCA_015222795.1 Pseudomonadota bacterium
ATCGCGGGTGAAGAACACGCCGTCGGCGATCTTGTCCATCGGGCCGTACGCCTTGCGCGCCTTGGCGGCGCCCTTCACGCCGATCTTGAGCGCCTTCAGCGTCGGCTTGCCGTTGTCATTGTTCTGTTTGGTCAGGTACTTGTCGAAGCGGTAGCTGGCCAGCCGCGCGCCCAGCGCCACATTGGCCGCCGCCGCGGTCAAATCCTTGGCGCCCGCATCAACGATGACCGTGACCTCCGACGATCCGGAGTTCTTCAGTTTGCCGACGACATTGCCGCCCAGCGCCTGCTGCTCCAGTTCATCGAATGCCTTGCCGGTACCGGCCAACAGGACACGATCCAGGCTGCCGCCCGCCGGCGCCATAATCTCCAGCGACTGCCCCTTCTTGCCGACAAACTTGCTGGCCGCGATGGCGCGCTTGACTGCCCCCTTGGTTTGCTTGTCCAGGTCCTTCGCGGCCGGGGACAGTTTCTTGCCCTCCTCGACCAGCACGACAACGGCGCCCTTGGCGGGCAGGGCAGGCTCGGCAAATGAAATTTTCATGGGTCCCTCTGGATGATTCCGCGCGGCGGACCGAGTGGTCCACTGTTGGAGAGGGACTCTAGCGGATGGTTCGAAAAAGAAAAGACCCCCGTTGCGGCCGGCTTCGCGCTGCCCCCTAAATGTTCATCTTCTTGAAGATGAATTCCGGGATGTGGCGGATGATGTTCATAATGCCCCACCAAAAGAACGGGACGTAGACCACGTGGCGGCGTTTTCTGGCCGCCTTCAGGCAGGCGCGGGCGGCCTGGTCGGGGGAGGCGACGAGGAACATGCCCTCGATACCCCAGGTCATGTCGGTGTCCATGAAGCCGGGCTTGATCGTGGTGACGGACACGCCCTTGCGGAACAAGCGGGCGCGCAGGCCCTGCAGGTAGGTATTCAGGCCGGCCTTGGCGGAACCATAGACATAGTTCTTCAGCCGCCCGCGGTCGCCGGCGACGGAGCTGAGCACCACCACATGGCCGTCGCCCTGTTCCTCCAGATGTGGGGCCAGACGGTGCAGCACCGAAAGGGCGCCGGTATAGTTCACGGCGATGGTGCGTTCGGCCAGGGCGAAGTCGGCGTCGATCTCGTCCTGTTCCGGCATCGCGCCGAAGGCCAGGAAGACGTTGAGAAACCCGGCGCGCTTGACCACGTCGGCGACGAAGGCGGCATGGCTGGAGATTTCCTCGGCGTCAAAGGCGATGACGTCGACGTCGCGGCCGGTGCGGACGGAGACATCCTCGGCAGTGCGCCCCATATCGTCCATGTCGCGGCCGGCCAGGATAACGTCGGCGCCGTCCGCGGCCGCGGCGCGCGCAAAGGCCCGCGCCACCGACGACGAGGCCCCCAGAACCAGCCATGACTCTTTGCGATTTTCGTTCGATGCCATAGCCTTATCGCCTTATCTTCAGGCGCCGGGACATGTCGGAATCCATCACCCGGTTCGGATCGATACGATCCAGGACAGCGCGGAATTCGTCCAGCTTCGGGTACATTTGCGCGAAGGATTCCGCCTTCATGGCGCCGTCCTTGGCCAGATAGATGCGGCCGCCATGATCCAGTGTGATCCGCTCCAGCCGGTCCAACAGTTCGATGACCCCCGGCTTGGCCGGGAAATCCAGCGCCAGCGTGTAGCCCGGCATCGGGAAGGACAGGTGGCCCCTGCCCCACTTTCCCATGCTTTTCAGCACCGCGAGGAACGAGCCGGTGCCGGCGCCCGAGATCGCTTCCATCAGCTTGCGCAGGCCCACCGGCGATTCAGCCTCCGGCAACGCACACTGGAACTGGTAGAAGCCGCGCTTGCCGTAGAGCCGGTTCCAGTCCTCAATGGCGTCTAGCGGGTAAAGGAACTGGGTCATCGGCGCCTGGCGCTCGCGCCCGCCGAAGGGCAGGCGGTGATAATAGAGCGCATTGAAAAGGTTGATGGAAATGCGGTTCATGGCGAAGCCTGGCATTTCGACCGGCATGCGAATGCGGCCGCCCGGCGGGGCGTCGGTCTCGCCTTGCGAATCGTCGGCCGATTCCATGATGCCCCGGCCCAGCGAGCGGCCACGCGCGGTGGCGTCGATCCAGCCGACAACGTAGGCGTGTTTCTCGCGCGCCTCGTCCTGCATGGCGAGGAACTCATCCAGGTCTCGCGCCTTCTTTTCGCGCATCAGCACGGCGTTTGATTTCACGCGCCGCAGCTTGATGCTCATGGCCAGCATTATACCGGTAAGCCCAATACCGCCGACCGTTGCATTAAAAAGTTCAGAATCTGCATCAGGTAAAATGCGCTTCACCTCGCCGGAGGGCAGCATCAGATCGACCCACTGCACATGGTCACCGAAGCTGCCATGACGGTGCTGGTTCTTGCCATGCACGTCGTTGGCCAGCCCCCCGCCGACCGTGGCAAAACCGGTGCCGGGGCTGACCGGCACGATGAATTTATGGCTGAGCGCGATGCGCATCAGGTCGCCGATGGTCACGCCGGGTTCGCAGACCACTTCGCCAGTTTCCCAGTCGGCGGAAAGGATACGGTCCAGCCGCTCGGTCATGATGACGTCGCCGCCGCCGTTCAGCGGCGCATCGCCATAGGACCGGCCGCCTGCGTAGACGATCACCCCGTCCTCGCGCTTGGCCCGGAAAGCCTCTTGCAGGCCCGGCGCGCGTTCCGGCCGCCAAGCCCGCACCTCGGCCGTGAGCGCACGACCCCAGCCGCTGAGTTCCATATTTTTAGTGCGCAAAATGTTCCCCTACAGGTAAAGCAGCCAGACGAAGGTTGCGAGCCAGCCAGCGACACTGAGCTGCAGCCCAAGGTCGCGGTAAACCAGGTCGGTGGGCGAGCCCGAACGCTCGTAGACCAAGGTCAGCTGAAGATAGCGCAGCACACCGGCGATCACGAAGGGCCCCGTGAAATAGAGCTGCTCGCTGTCCAGCCGCGCCATCACCGCCTGGTCGGTGGTGAAGATCAGGTATGACACCAGCAGCGTCGACAACACCGCCATCAGGCTGCCGTCCAGGAAGGGTAGCGTATAGCCGTCGAGGCTCTTGCGGTGTACGGCATCCAGGTCGCGCACGATATCGTCTCGCCGCTTGGCGAGAGCAATGAACAGCGCCAACAGCCCGGTGACGATCAGGATCCAGGCGCTGGGTTCGATATCGATGATCAGCGCCCCGGCCTCGACCCGCAGCACAAAGCCGAAGGCGACGGTCAATACGTCAAGGATGGCTATATGCTTCAAATGGAGCGTATAGGCGATGTTGGTCGCGAAATAGGCGCCGACCACCCACAATATCACGGGCACGCGCCAGGCCCCCAACGCCGCGCCGCCGGCCAGCAGCAGCGCCATCAGCACCATCGCTGTCGCCGGTGAAATGGCGCCCGAGGCAATCGGCCGGTCTTTCTTGACCGGATGGTTGCGGTCTGCTTCGGCGTCGCGCAAATCGTTCAGGCAATAAACCGCGCTAGCCACCATGCAAAATACGGCGAAGCCGGCCAGCACGTCCAGCAAGCTGGCTGCATTCACCTTGTCCGGCGTGAAAAACAGCGGCGCGGCGACGAAGCCGTTCTTGATCCACTGTTTCGGCCGAAGAAGCCTGATAATCGGTGGCAACGCCATTTCCGTGCGGTCCGTCCTGTCCTGCGGGAGATACTTCCCGAATCCGCCAGACTATCGGCGGCAGCTGCATCAAATACCCCAACAAACGCTTAGGCAACGTTAATGACTTTGCATGAAATGATGAAAAATCGACCGGAGAGCACCGTAATACCGGGAAATCGCTTTTACCTTCAAGGATTTCGTCTTATAGATTGCTTGGCGTATGAACAGTATTTCGACTTATATTTTCCGGCAAACGGCATTCGTCATGATTTTCGTGACGGTGGTGCTGAGTTTCGTCATCTGGCTGACCCAGTCCCTGCGGTTCGTGGACATGGTGGTCAATCGCGGGCTGCCGATTACGGATTTCCTGTGGCTGGCAATGTTGATCACGCCGCGTTTCATTACGCTGATCCTGCCTTTTGCCTGCGTTATTGCGACAATCTATGTTTACAACAGGCTGATCGCCGACCGTGAACTGATTGTGCTACGCGCCGCTGGCATCAGCAATCTCAGGCTCGCGCGGCCGGCAATCAGGCTGGCGCTGGTGACCGCGCTGGCGGCCTACGTAATGAATATCTACCTGCTGCCTGTATCCTTCCGGGAATTCGCGGATTTGCGCTATTCCATCAACTCGGACTACTCCGCGATGCTGCTGCAGGAAGGCACCTTCAACACCTTGCCCTCGCGCATCACCATATTCGTTCGCGAACGGCGCGGAGCAGGGGTATTGAACGGCATCCTGGTCCATGACGGGCGCGACCCGGACG
>JADFVY010000059.1 GCA_015222795.1 Pseudomonadota bacterium
GCAGTGCCCTCCGGGCGGGTCAGTTTCGCCGCCAGGAAACGCTGATCATTCTGGTTTTCGCTCATATCGCCGTATTCGACAACGAGGTGGTTGAAGGCCCGGCCGCCGCAATCCTTGTTCTTGCATGCGAAAAGGGCCTCGAATCCGGCATCCGTCAAGGTTTTTTCGTAGTTCTTGTATACCTCCAGGGACGTCCGCTCCTTGTCGATCTGATAGCGGATCTGCGTTATCGCGCCCTCGACGGTCTGATGCTCGCCCGGTTCTTTACCGTCGGGTTTGCCCAGCAGGAGCGTGTATTCATTGAATTTTTCCTGTTTATACCGAACGATCGCCGCGCCTTCGTAGCGCGATACCAGCGGGTGGTCCGCGCTACCCTTGACGTCGGCGGCCACCGCCGCGCCGCCCACCACCGCGCCCATGGCCAGGGTAAACAGGATGATGGCGGCGAGCCCGGCGGGGCGTGGTGAATACGGCATTCTTTCCTCCCTGATACCAGTGTTTGTCGATGGCACTATGCACCGAAAGCCGGCCAGACTCTTAATTTGGATCCTGCTCTTCGCGAAGCAGCTCAAGCCCCAGCCACTCTTCTTCCGCCGCGGCTTTGTCTTTTTGCGTCTTTGTCAGCTCGGCGGCTGTATTGTCGAAACCGGCCGGGTCGCGGGCATAAAAGGCGGGATCGGCAAGTCTTGCCTCCAGATTCACGATTTCGCTATCCAGCGCATCGATCTTCCCGGGTAGCTGCTCCAGCGCGCGCACTTGATTATAGCTCAGTTTGCGTCCTCCGCCGGGTTGTTTCGGGTTTTCTTTCCTGTTCGCCCCCGCCGGGCGCGAGGCGGTTTTTGCCTTGTCGCCGCCCGGTCGCTGGCGCAGGTAATCGGTATAGCCACCGGGATATTCCATCGTTGATCCGTCGACTTCCACGGCAATAGTGGAGGTCACCACGCGGTCCAGGAAATCGCGGTCATGGCTGACCAGCAGGATCGTGCCCTCATAGTCGGCCAGCAGTTCCTGCAGCAGGTCCAGCGTTTCCATGTCCAGGTCATTGGTCGGTTCGTCCAGCACCAGCAGGTTTGACGGCCGGGCCAGCGCACGGGCCAGCAGCAGCCGGTTGCGCTCGCCGCCCGACAGGCTTTCCACCGGGCTGCGGGCCTGATTGTCGGCGAACAGAAAGTCGCGCATGTAGGCGACAATATGGCGCGGCCGGTCGCCCACCATGACCTGGTCCCCGCCACCCGGGCACAACATGCTCCAGGGAGTCTCACCGGGCTTCAGCGCCTCGCGCGTCTGGTCCAGGTAGACTCTCTCGATATTGGTCCCAAGTCGCAGTTCGCCATTGTCGGGCGGCAAGTCGCCGATCAGCATGCGCAGCAATGTGGTCTTGCCGGCGCCGTTGGGGCCAATGATACCAACCCGGTCGCCGCGCATGATGCGGGTCGAAAATCCGCTGATGATCTCTTTGCCGTCATAGGCCTTGGTGATTTCGCTAGCCTCGATTACCCGCTTGCCGGCGGCTCCCGACCCTGCCGCTTCCATCCGCACATTGCCGGTTCGCGCGGCCTGACCGGCGCGGGTAGTGCGCAGCTCATACAGGCGTCGCAGGCGGCCCTGGTTGCGTTTTCGCCGGGCCGTGATGCCCTGATGCGACCACGTCGTTTCCTGGGCGATCAGCTTGTCCAGTTTGGCGGACTCCGTGGCCTCTCGTTCCAGTATTTCCTCCGACCAGGCTTCGAAATGTGCAAAGCCCTTGTCCGACCGCAGCAATCGTCCGCGGTCCAGCCACAAGGTGCAGTTGGTGACGCGTCCCAGGAAAGCGCGGTCATGGCTGATTACGACGAGCCCGAACCGCCCGCCCGCCAGCCGTTCCTCAAGCCATTCGATCGCCGGCAAATCCAGATGGTTGGTCGGCTCGTCCAGCAGCAGCACATCCGGATCGCCGGAAAGTGCGTGGGCCAGGGCCGCGCGGCGCGTCTCGCCGCCCGACAGGCCCACCGTGCTCCTTGCGCCGTCCATCGACAGGCTATGCAGCAAGGCGTCCGCCATATGGATCGAGTGCTCCTCGTCTTCGGGCAGGCCGGAGGCAGCGTAATCCAGTACAGTGTCAAATCCGGAAAGGTCTGGTTCCTGTGGCAGATAGGCGACCCTGACCCCCTGTTGAGTCAGCCGCTTGCCCGAATCCGGTTCGATTTGGTCGGCCAGCAGCTTTAAAAGCGTTGATTTGCCTGAACCGTTGCGGCCGACCAGCGCAATGCGCTCGCCCCGGCCAATTGCCAGGTCGACCTTGTCGAACAATGGATTGCCACCAAAACCCAGCGACACATCCTTCAATGAAAGTAGCGGTGCGGCCACGAAAACGATATCCAAGTGATTGCGCGGCGGATGTCATGCCCCAGGAAGGGCTCAAGCGCAAGGGTGCTATTTCTGTTTGCCCAGCGTTGCGACCGCTTCGTTCAGCTGGCTCATGCGGCGATGTTCGCCCTGGCTGCTGTCCGGGTGGTGAATTGCCGCCAACTTTCGGTAACGCTTCCTGATTTCGTCTTTTTCAGGCCTGGCGTCAGGCGGAAAACCCAGCACATAGAGCGCGTCGGCGCGCTTTCTGACCCCATGCTCCAGCGGTTCGAAGAACATCGCCTTGATCTGATAACGCAAGCGCGTGAGTTCGGCGCGCGCCTCTTTCAGCCGGTGGTCGCTGCTGGGGCTTCGTCCGTCCTCGATCTTGACCGTATAATCGCCCTGATCCATGGCCAGCGCCAATGCAAGGGCACGGCGGATGCCCGCCGTATCGTGGCCGCCGGCAAGGCGAACCTGCAGCCGTGGCTTGCGCCGCCAGTTTTTGCCCAGGTTGGCGCCGGATTTCAGGATTACCGTCTCACGGTCACCGGGCTCCGGTCCGCCCGGGTCGGGAAATCGCGCCGCGTCCTCGGGCATCAATAGTAAAACGGCGCGCGCCAATTCGCCGGCATTCACGCCACGCCGTTCGGCCAAATCCAGCATCGCGTCACGGAATGCGCTGGTACAGGGAACCACATAGGACCTGTTTTTCGGCTCTGATAATGTTTGATCGTTGGCGCGTGGCATTTCGTCGGAATCGTCCGGATGTTCCATTTTGTCGCCCAGCCACATCCGGCGGCGGCGGTACTTCAGCACCTGCGCCTTACGCAGCGATTCACCGTAGACTATCCGTGGGTCCGTCATATCCGTCAACTAAGAATGCAGTTTCCAATCTGGAAGCAGGTAACAGAATGCCTGTTTCACCCTTCGCGAGCAGCAAGTATCGTGCCTGATTTTAGTTAACGGTGAACAAAGCTCAGCCGCGCAGAGTGCCGCCGGTTTGCTTGATGACCGCGGCAATGATCGAGGTCGAGACTTTCTCAATGTCCTCGTCAGTGAGCGTCCGATCGGTCGGTTGCAGCGTAACCGCGATCGCCACCGACTTCTTGCCGTCCCCGACGCCCTCGCCCTCATAGATATCGAACAGCCGGACATCGGTGATCAGCGCCTTGTCGGCGCCCTTGGCGGCGCGAATCAAGCGGTCCGCGGTCACATCCGCATCGACGACGAAGGCGAAATCGCGGCCCAGCAGCTGAAATGGCGAAGGATTCAGTAACGGCCGTGTCTTGCCGCCCTTGGTCCGCGGTTTCGGCGTCTTGTGAATGAAGATTTCAAAACCGGCGGCCGGGCCTTTTACGTCCATGGATTTCAACACGCGCGGATGAATTTCGCCGAACCAGGCCAGAACGTTCGGTCCCAGGCGCAGCGCACCCGAACGCCCTGGGTGATACCAGGCCGGCGCATCGCGGCTGACCTGCAGATTGTCCACCGGCGCGCCGCAAGCCGCGAGCACGGCCATTGCGTCGGCCTTGGCGTCGAAGGCGTCGATCGGGCGCGGGGGTTGGGCCCAGTGGCGCGGGCCGCTGCGGCCGGTGCGCACGCCCGCGGCCAGGATGTCCTCGCCCTGCGGTGTATCGTCACGCCAGGCCGGGCCGACCTCGAACAGGCCAGCGTCGCTGTAACCGCGGTCCGCGTTACGGCCCGCCGCCGCCAGCAGGTTGGGAAGGATCGACGGCCGCATGACCGACAGATCCGCACTGATCGGATTCTCCAGGCGCAGCGAGTCCGGCACGCCGCCAAACAGCTTTGCCTGATCCTCATGCATGAAGGACCAGGTTACGGCCTCCATCATGCCCCGCCCCGCCAGTGTCCTGCGCGCAAACCCCTCGCGACGCTGGCCGACGGTCAGGATTTGCTCGGGCAGGCTGCTATCGCGCTGCAGTGGCACGACAGGGATGTTGTCGAACCCGTTGACCCTCAGGATTTCCTCTACAAGGCAGGGCTCGCTGTTAATATCCGGGCGCCAGGACGGCGTTGTGGCGACGATCTGGCCTTCGGTCGTATCTGTCGCGAAACCCAGCGCCTCCAGTATCCGGCACTGGTCGTCAACCTTCATATCCACGCCGCCCAGGGTCATCACCCGGTCGGGACGCAACGTGATCTGCTTGTCGGTGGCCGGCATCTCGCCGGCAATGGAAAGTTCGCTGACCTCGCCGCCGCAGATCTCCAGCACCAATCGGGCCCCGACTTCCGCGCCCCACAGGGCCGACGCCGGGTCCACCGTGCGCTCGAAGCGATAGCGGGCGTCGGATTCGATGCCCAGTTTGCGGCCGGTCGTCGCGGATCGGATCGGGTCGAACAGCGCGACCTCGAGAAACATCTCCGTGGTGTCCTCGGTGCAGCCCGATTTCTCGCCACCCATGATGCCACCGATACCGTGCACGCCGTTGCCGTCGGCGATGCAGGTCATGCCGTCCTCGAGTTCGTATTCCTTGCCGTCCAGCGCCAGAACCTTCTCGCCGCCCTTGGCGAGGCGCATGGTCAGCGATCCGCCTTCCAGCTTGTCGGCGGCGAACACGTGCAATGGGCGGCCCAGATCGAAGGTCACATAGTTGGTGATATCGACCAGCGCGGAAATGGGGCGCAGGCCGATGGCCAGCAGGCGGCGCTGCATCCAGTCCGGGCTGGGGCCGTTTTTGATGCCGCGGAAATAACGGCCCACCACCATCGGGCAGGCGTCTTCCGCGCTTGCCGGGAAGTCGCGCTTCCACTGAACCGGGCTCGCGAAGGTTCCCTCGATTTTTTCGGCCGCCGCAAAAGGCTTCAGCGTGCCGATGCCGGCGGCGGCCAGGTCGCGGGCCACGCCGCGCACACCCAGGCAATCGCCCCGGTTTGGCGTAATCGCGATATCGATGACCGGATCGTCCAGCCCCATCAGCTTGGCGAAGGGCTCGCCCACCGGCGCGTCCTCGGGCAGGTCGATGATGCCTTCATGATCGTCAGACAGCCCCATCTCACGCTCGGAACAGAGCATGCCGTTCGATTCCTCGCCACGGATGACGCCCTCTTTCAGGTCCACCCCGGTGCCCGGGATATGGGTTCCGGCCGGTGCGAACACGCCCTTCA
>JADFVY010000467.1 GCA_015222795.1 Pseudomonadota bacterium
AAGGCGGGTGGCATGTTGCGCTTCGGCATTCCGCCCTACCGCCTGCCCAATAGTGTGCTTGACCAGGAGATCGACGACATCCTGTCGCTCGGCGTCGAGTTGAAGACGAACCAGACGATGGGCCGCGACTACCAGATCGATACGCTCAAGGATCAGGGGTTCGACGCTGTTTACCTGTCCATCGGCGCCATGGCCGCCAAACCAATGGGTATTCCTGGCGACGACGCCGAGGGTGTTATGTCGGCGATCAAGTTTCTCGCCGACGTCAACTGGAACGAAACCGTCGATGTCGGCAAACGCGTCATCGTCGTCGGCGGAGGCTTCACGGCAGCGGACGCGGTGCGGACGGCACGTCGTGTCGGTGCCACCGAAGTTACCATGATGTACCGGCGTACGCGCAAGGAGATGACGGCGGCCGCACATGAAATACACGAATGCGATGTCGAGGGTATCAAACTCGAGCTCCTCACAGCGCCCGTTTCCGTAAAGGTCGAGAACGGGCGCGCGGTCGGGTTAACGTCGCTGCGCATGGAGCTCGGCGAACCTGATGACAGCGGCCGCCGCCGCCCGGTCCCTGTACCGGGTACGGAGTATTTTACGCCCGCGGACACGATTCTCATGGCGATCGGACAGGACGTCGACGTCGCCTCGCTCAATGAGGGGGACCTCGGTCTCCACAAAAGATGGGGCACCATCGATGTAGACGAATCAACGATGATGACCAACCTTCCCGGCGTTTTCTCCGGCGGCGATTGCGTCACCGGTGCCGCCACCGTCGTCGAGGGCGTGGGGGCTGGCCGCCTGGGCGCCTTTGCCATGAATGCCTGGCTGAACGGTGCCGACGAAGCCGGAATCGCCGCCGCGATCTTCCAGTACAAGCCCGAGTTTTTCGACATCGGCGCAAAAGCCGCGTCAGCGGCGCCGTTGCACGATATGCCGGTTCTCGATGGCGATGGCCGCCTTGAGGCGTTCGCAAAGTCGGGCCACGGCGGCGATGTGGACAATGACGAAGCCTTCAAGGAGGTTGAAGTCGGCTTCTCGGAGGAAGAGGCGTTGGAAGAGGCCGGCAGGTGCCTCATGTGCCGCTGCCAGGCGGCCGGCGTGTGTACGTTGCAGAAACTGTCCATCGAATGCGGTGCTGGAACCAAGGTTTACCTGGGTAAGGATGCGTGGAAATGAATGTAACTCTCAAGGTCAAAGGGTCTGGACCGGTCGATCCGGGCATCGCGCCGCCGCTTGTGTCCTGGCCGTTTTTTCAGCTCGAATTCGAGAAGTGCATCAAATGCATGCAATGCATACGCATCTGCGACGAGGTCCAGTATCGTAAGGTCTATACGGTCGACGAGTCAGGCTACCCGGCACTCGTCAGCGGCACCAACGACTTCCGCGACACGCAATGCAACAATTGCGGTCAGTGTGTCGGTGTGTGCCCGACGGGCGCATTGAAGGATCTGTCCGACACCGGCGTTTTGCCGAAGAACCTGCGCCAGAAGACCACCACGACCTGTTGTTATTGCGGTGTCGGCTGTGCCATCGAGCTGGAAACGGAAATGGGCCGGGTGGTCGCCGTTAATCCCTCCCCCGTTTCGGACGCCAACATCGGCAATCTGTGCGTCAAGGGCCGGTTCGGTATGGACTTCATTCATCATCCCGAACGTTTGACTCGGCCGCTGATGCGCCGTGGCGGCAAGGATAGCCCTCTGGAGCCGGCAAGTTGGGATGAGGCGATCGCCTTTACGGCGAAGCGCCTCAATGAGGTTAAGGCCAGGCACGGCGCCCATGCCCTTGCC
>JADFVY010000468.1 GCA_015222795.1 Pseudomonadota bacterium
CTCCTCGTAATGGATCTGATGTCCGTCGCCCACATCCAGATGGCCCGACACGCGGCAATCGATCGCCGGATAAAGCTCCCTCAACTCACCCATTTCCTGTTCCCCTGTCTCATCGCCTTGGAATTCCGGACCGCGCCAGTTCGTCGGCGCGTTCGTTTTCCGGATGGCCGGAATGGCCCTTTACCCAGTGCCATTTGATGTCGTGGTCCCGCAGGGCGGCCTCCAGCCGCTGCCACAGATCCTGGTTCTTGACCGGTTTCTTCGCCGCCGTTTTCCAGCCGTTCGATTTCCAGCCGGGCAGCCATTTGGTGATGCCGTCGCGGACATAGGTGCTGTCGGTATAAAGATCGACCGGCACCGCGCGTTTGAGCGATTCCAGCGCCTTGATGGCGGCCATCATCTCCATGCGGTTGTTGGTGGTCTCGCGCTCGCCCCCCGACAGCTCTTTTTCCGTGCCATTCCAGCGCAACAAGGCGCCCCAGCCCCCGGGACCGGGATTTCCGCTGCAGGCCCCGTCTGTATATATTTCGACTCGTTCTTTCGCCAAGATTTGCTTCCTATTCCAGGCCGTAGGCGCCGGGGCCGGCAACGGCCTGGTGGAACTGCAGGATAGTAAGATATTCCAGCGGGTCTTTCGGCTTAACCAGCGCACCGGTGGGCGTGTTCAGCCAGTCGTAAAGCCGGGTTAGCAGGAACCTGAGGGCGCAGCCCCGGGCCAGCAAGGGCAGGGCCACCAGCTCGGCATCCGAGAAGGGCCGCACCTGGCGATAGGAAGACAGCATGGCGCGCGCCTTGGTGACATTGAAACTGCGGTCGCGCTCGAAGCACCAGGCGTTCAGGCAGATCGCCAGGTCGTAGGCGAAAAAATCATTGCAGGCGAAATAGAAGTCGATCAGCCCCGATAGTTTGTCGCCGATGAAAAACACATTATCCGGAAACAAATCGGCGTGGCAGATGCCGGAAGGCAATCCGGCCGGCCAGTTCTCTTCCAGATAACCAAGCTCCTTCTCCAAGATCTCTGACAGGCCCTGCTGTACCTCGCCGGCACGCGGGATCGAGGCCTCCAGCAGGGGTCGCCAGCTATCCACGGTCAGTGCGTTCGGCCGGGTCATGGCGAAATCCTGCCCCGCCACATGCAGCCGCGCCAGCGCCGTGCCGAGACCGGCGCAATGCTCGGTGCGGATGCGCCGTGGCCACATGCCGTCGAGGAATGTGACGATGGCGGCCGGGCGGCCGCACAGCCGCCTCAATGCCTTGCCGTCCTTGCCATGGACTGGCGTGGGGCAGAGGATGCCGTTATCCGCCAGATGTTCGATCAGCCCCAGGAAAAAGGGCAAATCCGCCTCCGCCACGCGCTTTTCGTAGAGCGTGAGGATATAGCTGCCGGTTGATGTGTGGATCAGGTAGTTGGTGTTCTCCACCCCCTCGGCGATGCCCTTGCAGGATAGCACGGGGCCAAGGTCGTATTCCGCGACAAAGGCTTCCAGTTCCTCGTCGCCAACTTCGGTATAGACCGCCATCCTTGACCCTTCAGGCGCTCAGCGCGCGCGGCAGGTTGAAATGGGTGGTTTCGTCGCCGACCGAAACGATTTCCATCGTCACGTCATAGCGTTTGCGGCAAGCATCGATCAATTCCTGGACCAGGACTTCAGGCGCCGATGCGCCAGCCGTAATGCCCAGCCTGGATACGCCGTCCAGCCGCGGCCAGTCGAGCGCGCCCGCATTCTGAAGCAGGAAGGCATTCTCGCAGCCCATGCTCGCCGCCACCTCAACCAGACGCCGCGAATTCGACGAGTTCGTCGATCCGACAACGATCATCGCGTCGCATTGTGGCGCCATTGCTTTAACGGCTGCCTGGCGGTTTGTGGTGGCGTAACAGATATCTTCCTTGCCTGGCCCGTGGATGTCCGGGAACCGGTTATGTAGCGCGTCAAGTATGCCGGCCGTATCGTCGACCGACAGGGTTGTCTGCGTGATATAGGCCAGTGGCACATTGGCCGGAATATCCAGGTCGGCGACGGATTCTACATTTTCGATCAGGATGATGGCGCCTTCGGGCAATTGCCCCATGGTGCCGATAACCTCCGGATGCCCGGAATGGCCGATCATGACGATCCGCCGGCCCGACAGGTGTTGATGCTCGGCCTCGTGGTGGACCTTGCTGACCAGCGGGCAGGTCGCATCCAGATAGATCATGCGCCGGCGTTCGGCCTCGGCGGGTACGTTTTTCGGCACGCCATGGGCGGAAAACACTATGGGCCGGTCGTCTGGCGCCTCGTCCAACTCGTCCACGAAAATCGCGCCCTTGGCCTCCAGATCCTCGACAACATGGCGATTATGAACGATTTCGTGGCGGACATAAACGGGGGTGCCATACTTCTCCAACGCCACTTCGACGATCTTGATGGCGCGGTCCACGCCGGCGCAGAATCCGCGCGGCTTCGCCAGCAGAATCGTGAGAGGTTCGTTACTAGCGGTATTGTCTGTCATGCTGTTTCCGTCAATCATTCATCGCGCTCGCAAATTGGTGACCGTCAGCCGTTTGCGGCCCTTGTGCAAGCCCCGGCGTCTCTTTAATATCGCGGACGCTGGCCCGTCAATCACGCTTTTCCAGCATGATTTAACGAGCCGGCGCAGACTATCACAGACTGGCGCTTGTCCGAAACCGAAGGTGCGTAGAAATGGCCGAACAGGCGATGAAGTTTGACAGGCTCCGCCACGCCGGGGCGGCAGGAGGGAAAACCCTTGTCTGAAACCGTTCGATGGCTGGTGCGATGGGCCGTTGTCGCGTGCGCGGCAGCATTTTTGGCCGGTTGTTCCGGCGACGAAGACGAGGATACGTCGCCTTGCCCCGCCGCCAAGGTGCTGGGCGAGCCGTCGGAGCTGACGAAGTTTCGCGACGGTCCCGGTCTCGACCCCACCGACATCCTGTTTAAGGCCCGCATGATGCGGGTTGTCGGTGAGTGCAGCTACGACCTGGATGGCGGTGAAATCGAGATCGAGCTGGAAGTCGTGATGGAAGCAGTCCGCGGCGCGGCCCTGGTCGACGGCAAGGTGGCGTTCGGTTACTTTGTCGCGGTTGCCGAATGGGTGCCCGGCGGCGGGTCGGAGCCGGTGGTCCACAGCCGCGAGGCGTTCCAGGTGCAGACCAGAATACCGTCGGGCCGGCGTGGTTTGCGCTACACAGATATGCTGGAAATTACAATACCGCGCCCCGATGACCGCAATGTGCAAAATTATGTGCTTTATCTGGGTTTCGAACTGACCAAAGAGGAGCTGTTCCATAACAGGGAGAGGTTCGGCCAATGATCTCGGCCATTGACAAGTATCGTCTGTTGGATAATCTGGGACGCACAATAAACGGGGGTTTTACGTCATGAGCAGCGATCTTCGATATTCCGAGGAACATGAATGGGTGTCGGTGGATGGCGATATCGCCACGATCGGTATCAGCGATTTCGCCCAGCAGCAATTGGGCGACGTGGTGTTCGTCGAACTGCCGGATGTCGGCCGCGCGGTCGAGCGCGGCGCGGAAGTTGCCGTCGTCGAATCGGTCAAGGCAGCCAGTGAAATCTATGTACCGCTGTCGGGCGAGGTCGTCGAAATCAACGCCGCCCTGGCCGACGGGCCATCGATGGTCAACGAGTCGCCCGAGGTGGACGGCTGGTTTTTCAAGATGCGCCTGAACGATCCGGCGGAAGTAAATGAACTGATGGACGCTGCGGCATACAAGGCTTTTACAGACGCACAGGGGTGACGTTGCGCATCCCGGCTAATCGATGAAGCTAAAGAAAAACCCCCGCCGATAAAGCGAGGGTTTTTTATTGATTCCAGGTCAGCCGGGCTTAATGCAGCTTGTTCGGAATATCCTTGGTCGCGTCGGCGATGGATTGATCGCCGGCCTTGCCCGCCATCTTTTTCTCCAGCAGCCTGGCCGTGGCGTCGATCGCCATATCGACAGCCTTTTCGCGGATTTCCTCAATCGCGGCTGCTTCGGCCTGGGCAATCTTGTCAGTGGCCTGCTGTTCACGCCGCGAGATGGATTCTTCCAGTTCGGCCTCGGCCTTCATCTTGGCCCGCCCGGCTTCTTCACGGGCGTGGGCGATGATCTGTTCGGCTTCCTGGATGGCCTCGCGCTGCCGGCGCTGGTAGCTGGCCAGCGTGGCCAGGGCTTCCTCGCGCAAGCGCTGGGCTTCCTCGACTTCCTCGCGAATTTTCGAGATCCTGGCGTCCAGCGCCTGGGTAAGGATCCGCTTGCCCGGCTTGAAGGTCAATATAACGAAGACGACAAAGGCGACGCCGACCCAAAATGTCGGATTGTGCATCAGAGCATCAATCATCACGCCTTTTCCTTCAATGCGGCGACGGCGGCCTTGGCGTCGGTGCCGGATACCTTCAGTCCCGCCAGCTTGGCTGCGACTTCCTGGACAACGTCTACGACGACATCCTGAAGATTTGCCAATGCGGGCTCCTTGGCCGCGACAATGCGGGCCTCGGCGGCCTTGGTGTCTTCCGCCAGCTTGGCGGACAGGGCCGTCCGGCGTTCAGTGGCGGCCTCGGTGATTTCCTGGGCAACCTCCCGGTGAATCTCCCTGGCTTGCTCGGCCGCGACGGCCAGCGCTTTTTCATAAGCCGCCATGGCGGCCTCGGCCTCTTCGCGGTGGGTGGACGCCTTGTCCAGATCGTCATCGATTTTCCGGCGACGGGTCTCCAGCGCATCTTCGATCTTCGGCAACGCGTTGTTGCGCATGATGACGAAGAAGACGATCAGCGAGACCGTCAACCAGAATAGCTGCGTCGCAAACTTCGAAGTATCGAATTGCGGCAGCGTATCGCCGCCTTCCGACGCCGCGAAGGCGAGCACGGGCAGCAACGCGACGATCACCGCGATACTTGCCAGCAGGATGGATTTTACATGTACGGCCATCATTTCTTTCCCGGATTCTCGGTTTCCTGGGGCGGGCGCGCGGCGGATTAAGGCCGCGCGCGGCGCCTCAGCCGAAGAGGATCAGGAACGAAATCAGCAGGGCATACAGCGCGACCGCCTCGACGAGCGCAAAGCCCAGCATGGCCATCGGAAAGATCTGCGGCCTGGTCGCCGGATTGCGGGCGATTGAGCTGATCAGCGATGAAAAGATGTTGCCGATACCGACACCCACGCCTGACAGTCCGATCACGGCAAGGCCTGCACCGATCATCTTCGCGGCTTCGAGTTCCATTGTCTTGTTTCCCGTATATTGGTTCAGATAATTGATTGTGGAGTACGAGCTTTATGATGCGTTTCGTACTAGTGGAGATTTAAAGCGTCGTTAAGGTACAGGCAGGTCAACACAGTGAAGACATAAGCCTGCAGAAAAGCGACGAGCAGTTCGAAACCGGTTAGCGCGACATCCATCGCGATCGGCGCCAGACCGCCGAGCCCGAAGGTGGCGGCGCCCAGCGGCACTACGAAACCGGCAAAAACCTTCATCATGGTATGGCCGGCCATCATGTTCGCAAACAGGCGAATCGACAGGCTGACCGGGCGCGACAAATAGGAGATCACCTCGATCGGGATCATCAACGGCATCATCAGCGCCGGAACGCCGGAGGGCACGAAGAAGCTGAAAAAATGCAGCCCGTGCTTGACGATACCCACGACCGTAACCGCCAGGAAAACCGTCAGCGCCAGCCCCAGGGTCACGATGATATGGCTAGTGTAGGTGAAGGCGCCCGGGACCAGGCCCAGCAGGTTCCCGAACAGAACGAACATGAAAAGCGTAAAGATATAAGGGAAGTAGCGCCGCCCGGCGTCGCCGACATTGTCCCTAATCATGTTAGCGACGAATTCGTACGCCATTTCCGTCATGACCTGCCAGCGACCGGGGACCAGCGCGCGGCGCTGGGCGCCGAATGCCAGAAATACCGAAGCCACGGCGACGGAAATAGTCATCCAGAGCGCGGAATTTGTATAGGAAAGATCCACACCGCCGATATGGATCGGGATGATCGTGTGGATCTCGAATTGTTTAATCGGGCTTGCCACGTTTGACCTCGCCTACCTCTCGCCTTCAGTACTTCCGGATTCCCCCTCGGAATCCGCATTAATATCCCCGTCTTGCGCCGGCCCTTCCGGCCCGTGCCCGCCATCCTCCGGCTTCTTATAGCCGACAGCGAGCCCGTAACCCATGGTGGCGCGATAAACGTTCAGCATCGCCGCCGCCGAGCCCAGCAGGAAAAACACCACGAGAAACCAGGGCTTCGTATCTAGCCACCAGTCCAGCCCCAGGCCGATGCCGACCCCCACGACCAGAGCAGATACCATTTCCACCCCGATTCGCAAACCCCAGCCAACCCCACTCATTCCCGGCTGTCCGCCGGAATGAGCATCGTTTGGCTGGTTATCGGCCCCTCGGTGCTTTCGCGCCGCGCGAAGCCGTTCTCCCAGATTATCGAGCGAGGGCGGTCTATTATCTTCGCCCATCTCGGCCCCCTGGAATAATCGACGCCACACCGCAAAACGCGGGCACCATACTTATGCGAAAAAACCAAGTCAAGGCGGAATACCGCGCTGCGGCAACCTGTCAAAAAAGCCCGGAAATTATAGGGTTACAGCAAGCCCGCGAGATGGTTTACGCCGACTCACGCAATGCCACCGCGCGCGCCAGATCGACCGAGACCAGTTGGCTCACCCCCGGTTCGCCCATGGTGACGCCGAAAAGCCGGTCCATGCGGGCCATCGACATGCGGTGATGGGTAACCATTAGAAAACGGGTCGCACCGCTGTGAGACAGTTCGCTCAAGAGCGAGCAGAAGCGGTCGACATTGCTGTCGTCCAACGGCGCGTCGACCTCGTCCAGCACGCATATCGGCGCCGGATTGGTCAGGAACACCGCGAACAGCAGCGATACGGCGGTCAACGCCTGCTCGCCGCCCGACAAGAGCGACATTGAGGTCAGCTTCTTGCCAGGCGGGCTCGCCATGATTTCCAGCCCGGCTTCCAGCGGGTCGTCTTCCTCTGTCAGGGTCAGATGCGCCCGCCCGCCGCCAAACAGCTTGGTAAACAGCTCCTGGAAATGTTCGTTGACCTGCGCGAAGGCTGCCATCAAACGTTCGCGTCCCTCGCGGTTCAATGAGCCGATTCCCTGACGTAGCCGCGCGATGGCCGCCAGTAGATCCTCGCGCTCGGTCTGCATGCCGGTGATCTGCTCGTGCAGCTCTTCCGCTTCGGTCTCCGCCCGCAGGTTCACCGGGCCCATTCCGTCGCGCTCGTGGGTCAACCGATCAAGCCGCGCTGCCGCGGCGTCTGCGGCCGGGATTGCCTCGTCGTCGCCGATTTCGGCGGTTTCCAGAATGTTTTCCGGCGAAATGGCCAGTTTTTCGCGCACCCGCTCGGCCACGGTTAGCCGCTCGCGCTCGGCCTGTTCGACCTCTGTCTCTTATACACATCTGACGCTGCCGACGA
>JADFVY010000060.1 GCA_015222795.1 Pseudomonadota bacterium
AGTTCCGAGCTGGAGCTGGAATACGCCATGCCGATCCATGTGCCGATGGTCGATGTGCATACCATCGGCGCCGGCGGCGGCTCCATCGCGCGGGTCGACGAGGCGGGACTGCTGAAGGTGGGGCCGGAAAGCGCGGGCGCCATCCCGGGGCCGATTTGCTATGGGCGCGGGGGGACAAGGCCGACCATCACCGACGCTAATCTGGCGCTGGGCCGGCTGAACCCGGAGGCGCTGCTGTCGGTGGATAATCCGGTTACGCTGGAGGCCCTGCAAGCAACTATCGGCGAGATTATCGGCGCGCCGCTGGGTCTGGACGCCGATGGGGCCGCGTCCGCTATTATCCAGATCGCCAATGCCCGCATGGCCGGGGCGCTGCGCATGGTCAGCCTTGCCCGGGGCCATGACCCGCGTGACTTCGCGCTGTTCGCGTTCGGCGGGGCCGGGCCGTTGCATGCGGTGGCGCTGGCGCGCGAACTGGGAATTCCGAAAGTGCTGATCCCGGCGCGGCCGGGCATCACCAACGCCATCGGCTGTGTCGTCGCCGATTTGCGCCATGATTACGTCAACACCATCAATATGCCGGTCGACGCGCTGGACATGGACGAGGTCAAGCGCCTGATCGGGGCCCAGATGGCGCAAGGCCGCGAGACCATCGAGGGCGAGGGCATCGAGGTCGAGGATCTGCGTTATGTCCACGACGCCGACATGCAGTTCCAGGGCCAGAGCCATATCATGACCGTGCCGATTCCGGGCCCGGAGGTTACGCGCGAGGAATTGCGGGAATTGTTCGAGACGGCCTACTGGGACCGTTTCGCCGTGGAACTGCCGGAAATCCGCCCGGTGCTGGTGAACCTGCACAGCGCCGTCATCGGCAAGCGCGCCCGGGTGGATATTTCCGCACTGGCGGCCGGCGGCGCGAATGGCGCGCTCCAGGCGATGGCGGCAAGGCGGGTGTGGTTCGCGGACGGCTGGCTGGACACGCCGATCTACCGCCGCGCGGAAATCGGCCCCGGCGCGGCGATAGATGGCCCGGCCATCGTCGAACAGATGGACACCACCAGCGTGATCGAGCCGGGCTGCACGGCCGAGGCAGACGAATTGGGCAATCTGATCGTCACGATTGGGGGAGAGGGGTGATGGCGGCGAGACCGAGCGACCTCATACTTCGAGACGGCGCTCCGCGCCTCCTCAGCATGAGGGCACAAAGATTCCCGAGGCCTCATGCTGAGGAGCGGCGCAGCCGCGTCTTGAAGTATGAGGCCGCTCCGCTCATTGAGGCCATGCCATGACCGCTATCGATCCCGTCACCCTCGCGGTCGTTCAGGCCGGGTTGCAGCAGGTTTGCAACGAGATGGATCTGGCCTTCGTGCGGGCCGCCTTCAGCCCGGTGATTTCCGAGGCGCTGGACCGCTCCGACGGGATTTATCATCGCGACGACGGGGCGCTGATCGCGCAGGGGGATCTGGGGCTGCCGGTGTTCGTGGGCACCATGCAGTTCGGTACGCGCGCGGTCATCGAGCGGGCCAGGGACCTGAAGCCCGGCGACATGTATATCGTCAACGATCCCTATATGGGCGGCACCCACCTGATGGATGTGCGCTTCGCCAAGCCGTTCTTCTATGAGGGCGAGATCTTCGCATGGCTGGCCAATACCGGGCACTGGCCGGATACCGGTGGCATGGTGCCGGGTGGGTTTTCCGCCCATGCGACGGAATCCGAACAGGAAGGACTGCGCCTGCCGCCGGTCAAACTGTTCAAGGAAGGCGTGATGGACGAGGAAATTCTCTCCATCATCCTGTCCAACATTCGCATCGCCGATCAGCGCATCGGCGACATCAAGGCGCAGGCGGCGGCGCTGACCGTGGGCGAGCGGCGTTTTACCGCGCTGCTGGACCGTTACGGCAAGGACACTGTCGAGGCCTGCATAATCGAGCTTCGCGCTCGCGCCGAACAGCAGATGCGGGCCAAGATCGCCACTATCCCGGACGGCGAATATCACGGCGTATCCTACGTGGACTCCGACGGCATCGTCGACGAGCCGCTGAAGATCGACATGAAAATCACCAAGCGGGACACCGGCCTGCATTTCGACATGTCGGGGTCGAGCCCGCCCTGCCTGGGGCCGATGAACAGCGTGATTGCGACCACGCGGTCGTCGGTGTATCTGGCCATGAAACATATTTTCCCAGAGGTCCCGATCAATGCCGGCACCTTCGCGCCGCTGGATATCGAGGACCCGGAAGGCACGTTCCTGTACGCGCATTATCCGCGGCCCGTATCGGGCTGCGCCGCCGAGGTCAGCCAGCGCATCGCCGAGGCCGTGTTCGCGGCATTGACCCCGGCGCTGCCCGACCAGCTATTCGCCGCGCCGGCGGGCACCAGCGGCAACTTCGCGCTGGGCGGCTACGACCCGAAGACCGGCAAGGGCTACGTGCTCTATCTGATATCGGGCGGCGGCTATGGCGGCAGCATGGACGGTGACGGGCTGTCGAACGGCTGTTCCACCATCGGCATTTCCAAGACCACGCCGATCGAGGTGGTGGAGCAGCGCTATCCCGTTCTGATCGAGGAATATTCCCTGCATGAAGGGTCCGGCGGCGCCGGCGAGCATCGCGGGGGCTTCGGGGTCAATTACACGGTGAATATCCGCCGTGGCAAGGCCCGCGCCTCCTTCGTCATGGATCATGGCCGCTACGGGCCCCTGGGCGCGCTTGGGGGCAATGACGGCGGACCCAACAAGGTGCGCATCGAACGCGCCGGCCAGCCTGACTACATCCCGCCGCATTTGTCCAAGGACCAGGATATCCAGATCGCCGAGGGTGACCGCGTCCATGTCTCCACCCCCGGCGGCGGCGGTTTCGGGAACCCGCTGATGCGCGACCCGGCCGCCGTGCTGCGCGATTTGTATCGCGGCTACTACTCGATTGGCGAGGCGGAGGATCTGTTTGGCGTGGTTGTGAGCGAGGGCAAGGTGGACGAGGCGGCGACTACGAATTTGCGGGCGGAGCGGGCATCGCGCTAAATACTGAAATCCAGCGCTTCGTATTTGCCGCCTTGGGTGTCGTGGCCGGCCTTCTTCCAGGCGTCGATGCCGCCGGCCAGATTATACAGGTTCGGGACACCGCTTGCCGCGAGCTGTTTTTGCGCGGCGGCCGAGCGCTTGCCGATGGCGCACATGACGATCAGTTTGCGGTCGGTGATTGGCGGGAAGGTCTCGGCGTCGAGGAAAGACAGGGGCAGCAGCAGCGAGCCCGGCACATTTTCGAACTCGAACTCATTGGCCTCGCGCACATCCAGCAGCACGGCCTCGCGCGCGTCAAGCCATGCTTTGGCCGTGGTGGCATCAATTTCAGGCAGGGGGTGGTCTTCGCTCATCGCTGTTTCCCGCGGGGGCCGACAATATTTATCTTAGAGCATCATCCGATCAATTGGAATCGCTTATGCGATCCAATTAATCGGATAAAGATGCTCTATCTTCTTAAAATGGCGAGCAATTTTATCCGATCGAATTGAACCGAACCGGTTCGATACGATCGATATTGCTCTAGCGCGTGATTGCGCAAAAGTATCGCGCCGCGTTGCGCGCGCGGTCCCGCGCCGCTATGAAGATCACCGGAATTAACGCCATACAGGGAGAGAGAAATGGCCTCCACGGACAAAGTCGCCATCGTCACCGGCGGCAGCGCGGGCATCGGACGGGCATCGGCCATCGCATTGCTGAAGGATGGCTGGTCGGTCGCAATCGGCGGGCGGCGCGGGGATGCGCTGGACGAGACGCTGGTGCTGGCCGGTAACGACGGCGCACGCGGGCTGGCCGTGCCGGGCGACCTCACCACGCCGGAAGGCTGCGCCAACCTGTTTGCGAAAACCCAAGCGCATTTCGGGCAGATCGATCTGTTGTTCAACAATGCCGGCATCTTCACACCGGGCGTACTTTTCGAAGACCTGACGCCGGAACAGTGGCAGGGCGCGGTGAACATCAACCTGTCCAGCTTTTTCTACTGCTCGCAGGAAGCCTTTCGCGCCTTCAAGGCGCGTGACCCGATGGGCGGGCGGATCATCAATAACGGCTCAATCTCGGCCCATGCGCCGCGCCCGAATTCGGCGCCCTATACCAGCACCAAGCATGCCATTACGGGGCTTACCAAGTCCTGCTCGCTGGATGGGCGGAAATACAACATCGCGGTCGGCCAGCTCGACATCGGCAACGCGGCCACCGAGATGACCAGGGCAATGGAAAAAGGCGTGCCCCAGGCCGACGGTTCACTCAAGCCGGAACCAACGACGGATGTGGCTCACATCGCCGATGCGGTCGTCCATATGGCCAACCTGCCGCTGGATGCGAACATCCAGTTCATGACCATCATGGCGACAAAGATGCCGTTTGTCGGGCGGGGTTAGGGGGTATCAAGACCACATATGCGGCCTAGAACTTATGCCTTCAGGCGCGCTTACCCCTGCCGCCAGGCGGTGCTGGAACGGCATTTCTTGCAGACGCGCTCGCCCGCCCAGGCGCTGACGAAGTCCTCGCTGCAGACGAGGCAGCGGCGATGCTTTTCTTTGTGAAGCGGGCTGGCGGCGGCTTCGTTGTTTTCGTTGGCCGACGTTTCCGGCCCTTCCGTGTCCAGGCTCATGGCATTCTCTTTTCTTGTCATAACGTAGTCCGTTCGCATCTTGTCATAGTCGCGCCCGTGTCAGGTTTTTCGAGGAATGCGGCGTGACCGCTTTACCTCAACCGCCACCATGTTAGATCTGCCTTTTTCCAGCGTTTGCAGTATCTGGCCGGTCTCGGTAACGCGATGTGTATCCGGCTCGCGGGACCAGGCTTCGCTGAGTCTTGCCGCCGCTGCGTCGATTTCTTCATCGGAGGGTGCCTCGTCGGCAAAATCGCTCCGGGATTTTCTGTCAGTCATGCTCTTTGCATCGATTGTTTAAAATACATTGGTTCATATCAGCGCGCAGGGCTGTCGCGGCTGTCTAAAGCGCAACTCGCACAGACAAACGCCCGTGCCCGCCCTGGCGAAAGGCTCTCAGCCCACCAAATATTCCTGGAAGTATGCCGCCCCCAAGGGCAGCGCGCGTGCTGATGAGGTTCTATATGGCCGCAATTGCTTATATTTGCAAGTAAAACCAGCGCACCGGCATGGCGGCGAGAGGTCGCAGGCGCGCGCGGTGGGCGGAGTCGGGCTTCCCCGGCGCTTCCGCGCCTGTTAAAAATATTCGGACTCGAATCAGCGGGCGCGGGGGAGTACGGATGACCGAGGCGCGACTCGCCGTCGATATCGGCGGCACCTTCACCGACGTGGTTCTGGAGCGGGACGGCGCGCATCATGGCGTGAAGGTGTTGACGACGCCGGGCAATCCGGCCGATGGCTTCATGTCTGGCATTCGACAGGTAATGGCGGAGACCGGCGCGAAAGCGGACCAGGTCTCGCTGATTATTCATGGGACGACGCTGGCCACCAATGCGCTGATCGAGCGAAACGGGGCCAAAACGGCGCTTATCGTCACCGAAGGCCACCGCGACTCGCTGGAAATGGCCTACGAGAACCGCTTCGACCAGTATGACATAAACGCCGAGCGCCGCCCGCCACTTGCGCCGCGTGAGCTGCGCCTGCCGGTCACCGAGCGGGTGGATTTCCTGGGTGAAGTGCTGACGCCGCTGGATGACGACTCGGTGGAGGCGCTTGTGCCGGCGTTGCGGGATGCGGACGTTCAATCGGTGGCGATCGGTCTGTTGCATTCATACGCCAATCCGAGCCACGAACAGCGCGTCGCCGAAATTCTCCGCGCGAGGCTGCCTGACCTGTGGATCACGCCGTCGTCCGAAGTTTGCCCGGAAATCCGCGAATATGAGCGCCAATCGACGGCCTGCGCCAACGCCTATGTACAGCCGTTGATGGCGCGTTATCTGGAGGACGTTCAGGCGCGGCTGGCCGAGTCCGGCTTTGCCTGTCCCTGCCTGATGATGACCTCGGGCGGTAATCTGGTGACTATACCGACGGCACAACAATTCCCGGTGCGGCTGGTGGAATCGGGCCCGGCCGGTGGCGCTATTCTGGCCGCGCATATTGCTCGAAGCCTCAACGAACCCCGTGTTCTCAGTTTCGACATGGGCGGCACCACCGCCAAGATATGCCTGATCGACGACGGCGAGCCGATGCTCAGCCGCAGCTTCGAGGTGGACCGCGCCCACCGCTTCATGAAGGGTAGCGGCATGCCGGTGAAGATTCCCGTCGTCGAAATGGTGGAGATTGGCGCCGGCGGTGGATCGATCGCCGGGGTTGACGCGCTGAATCGCATCCAGGTGGGTCCGCATAGCGCCGGCGCGGAGCCGGGGCCCGCCTGCTATGGGCAGGGCGGCGTGCGTCCCACCGTTACCGACGCCAACCTGGCGATGGGTCGCATCGACGCCGAAGGCTTCGCCGGCGGAACGATGACGCTGGATGCCGAAGCCGCGCGTGCGGCGCTGCTGGCCAATGTGGGCAAGCCGATGGATATGGATGCGGTGGCGGCCGCGGAAGGCGTGATTGAGATCGTCGATGAGAACATGGCCTCGGCCACGCGGGTTCATGCGGTGGAGCGCGGGACGGAGGTCGCCGGGCGGGCGATGATCGCGTTCGGCGGCGCGGCGCCGTTGCATGCGGCGCGCCTGGCCGAGAAACTGGGCATCGACCGGGTGATCGTGCCGGCCAATGCGGGGGTCGGCTCGGCGGTCGGCATGCTGTTGGCGCCGATCGCCTACGAGGTCGTGCGCAGCCGCTATATGCGGCTGTCGGATTTCGACGCCGGCGTGGTCAACGAGCTGTTTTCCGACATGCGCGGGGAGGCGGTCGCCGTGGTGCGCATGGGCGCGGCCGAGGCGGAACTGCGGGAGGCCCGGTTCGCCTATGCTCGCTATGTCGGCCAGGGGCATGAGATCAAGGTGGCGCTGCCGGAATGGGAATTTGCACCGGGCGCCGACGAATCGATCCGGGCCGCCTTCGAGCGCGACTACGAGCGCCAATACGGCCGCACCGTGCCGGGGCTGGATATCGAGGTGCTGACCTGGTCGGCGACGGTGTCGGCGTCCCTGCCGGACATAAGCGAAAAGATTGCCGAGACCACCAATACCGTCGCCAGCGCCGATGGCGCCCGGAATATCCGTTTCCCGGGAGTCGGGGGCGCCATATCGGCGGCTCTTTACCAGCGGCCCGCGCTGGGCCCTGGGTGCCGGCTCGAAGGTCCGGCGGCGATCGGCGAGGACCAGACGACCACGATCGTCCCCGGCAGGTTCGCTGTTGGCGTCAACGGCCGCGGTGATCTGGTGCTGGAGCGCGACGCGGCCGGTGCGCGGCCCACGGCGGGCGCAACAGCCAGCGGCATCCGCGACCAGGTGATCTGGGACCGGCTGATCGCCATCGTCGAGGAACAAGCCCAGGCACTGATCCGCACCGCCTTTTCCACCACGGTGCGCGAGGCCGGCGACCTGTCGGCCGGCGTGTTCGACTTGTCTGGCCGCATGCTGGCCCAGGCGGTGACCGGCACCCCGGGCCATGTCAACGCGATGGCGGCCTCGGTCAATTTCTTTTTGGAGAAATATCCGGCGGAGACCATGGAGGAAGGGGACGTGTACCTGACCAACGATCCCTGGATGGGCACCGGCCATCTGTATGATTTCACCGTGGTGACGCCGGCATTCCGGGGCGGCGAGCCAGTGGCGCTGTTCGCCTCGACGGTGCATGTGGTCGATATCGGCGGCGCCGGTTTTGGGCCCGACGCGGGGCAGGTGTACGAGGAAGGGCTGTGCATTCCCATCCTGCCGCTGTTCAAGCGCGGCGAGGCGAACGAGACCGTGCTTGAAATCGTGCGCGCCAATGTGCGCGAACCGGTCCAGGTCGTCGGCGACCTCTATTCGCTTGCCGCCTGCAACGCGGTCGGCGCGCGGCGGCTGGTTTCGCTGATGGACGAGTTCGGTCTGAACGATGTGAAGGGCATCGGCGACCGTATCATCGAGACCTCGCGCGCCGCCATGATCAGGGAGATCGCAAAACTGCCGGCGGGCGTCTACGAGAACGAGATGACGGTCGACGGCTACGACCGGCCGGTGACCTACCGCGCGCGGCTTGAGATAAAACCCGACGCGATCGAAGTGAGTTTCGACGGGACCACCGAAATGTCGTCTTACGGCATCAACTCGCCGTTGACCTACACCCAGGCCTATACCTCGTTCGGCATCCGTTGCGTCGTTGGCAACATGATCCCGAACAATACGGGTTCGCTCGGCGTCATCCGCGTAACCGCGCCCGAGGGCAGTATCCTGAACGCGCCCCGGCCGGCGGCGGTTAATATCCGCCATGTCACCGGCCAGATGCTGCCCGACGTTGTGCTGGGTTGTCTGGAGAAGGCCAAGCCGGGCATCGCCCCGGCCGAGGGCGCGTCGAGCCTGTGGAACCCGATGCTTTCAGGCGGGCGTGGCATCACCGGCGAGCATGATTACGGCGACGCCCGGCCCTTCTCGGTCACCATCTTCCATTCCGGCGGGACCGGCGCGCGGCCCGGCAAGGATGGGCTCAGCGCCACCGCCTTCCCCTCGGGCGTGCGCAATACGCCCGTCGAGATCACCGAATCCATCTCGCCGCTGATCTTTCGGCGCAAGGAATACCGGCCGGACTCTGGCGGGGCTGGCGAATACAGGGGCGGCGACGGCCAGGTGATCGAAATCGCCCATGCCGAGGGCGCGCCCTTCGCCATTTTCGCCCTGTTCGACCGTATCGACAACCCGGCGCGCGGCCGCAATGGCGGCGCGGACGGCGCGGCGGGCGGCCTCCGCCTGGCCTCCGGCGCGAAACTGAAGGGCAAGGGCAAGCAGATCGTGACCGCCGGCGACAGCGTGATCCTGGAATTGCCGGGCGGCGGAGGATACGGCCCCCGAAAGTAGTGGTGATTCGACCTGTCACGGCAGGCAAGGGCTTTGCCGTGGTGGCCCAGGAAGTGAAAACCCTGGCCAACCAGACCGTCAAGGCGGCCTGATTCTTCTGCGCCAGCCATTGGCCTTTACGGGGCGGGAGAGGAAACTCTCCCGCCCTCTTTTTGTCTGCCCGCATTTTGCTGCATATCCTCGGAAGAATATTTCAGCCGGTCTGGAATACAACGCGTTAACGTTTCGTTATAGATACTAAGGTATGAATATAAACATCCATTCGTATTAGCTCAAAGATTGACTATCTGACCGGGTGGCGTGGTTTACCGGTTCAATAATAATCGCGGGATAAATAAATTCCGCCTTCAGGGAAAAGTTGCATCGTCCGGGCGTCCGGCCCGTATCGCCATATTGTCCTCGGAGTGTATGCAATGACGTTAAAGGCAAAACTTATTATTGTCTTGGCAACCGTAATCAGCCTGTTCGGCCTGTCGGCCGGCACGACCTTCGTAAAGTTGTCGAGCGGCGACAAGCATATCGCAAATGCCGCCGTGACCGTGAACGAGTTCGCGAAGAACGACATCCCGTTTCTGCTGACCATCAAAAAAATCAAGATCGATGTCATCCAGGTACAGCAATGGCTGACCGACATATCGGCGACGCGGGGACTGGACGGCCTTAACGACGGCTTCGATGTGGCCGCCGAATATGCCGAGGATTTCAAGAAAAACATTGTACTTGCCCGAAGCCAGGCGACAACGCTCGGCTTGACTGCGGCATTCCCTCTGCTGGACCGAATTGAAGAAGGTTTCCCGCCTTATTACGAGACGGGCCAGCGCATGGCCCGCACTTACGTCGCCGAGGGTCCGATCGCGGGTAACCGCCTGATGAGCGGGTTCGACGAAGTCGCCGAAACCCTGGGCAACGCGACCGACGAACTGGTGGCATTCGCCGAAACCGACACCCGCGAACGCGCCGGAGCATTGGGGCATCACATGATGATGTTGCAGAAGGACAATACGCAGCTTCGCAATCTTGTCGCCGTACTGGCAGGGGTGGCGGTGCTGTTTGCCGTTTTCGGGGCGATCTACCTCGTCCGGCTGATCGCCAGCAGCATCGCCATAGTCCGCCAGGACATCGATACGCTGGCCGAATTCGCCGTTGCCGAGGGCCAGTCTCAAATGGAAGGCGGCCTTGCCCTTGCCGAGGGGCGGAAGGACGAATTCGGCGCGGTGGGCGATGCCCTGAGGGTGCTGTCCGAATTCCTCGCCAAGGGCAAGGCGCTGGCTGCTGAACAAGCGCGGCGCCGGGAAGAGAAAATTCAACAGGCCCGCCTCATTGAGGATCTGACGGGTTCCTTCGAGGCCGATGTCGAGCGCATCATCGCGACCGTATCCTCGGCTTCCACTGAACTGGAAACCACCGCGCACAACATGACCGCGTCGGCCGAGGAAACCAGCCGGCAATCAGCGGCCGTTGCGGCGGCGTCTACTCAGGCTTCACAGAACGTTCAGACCGTGGCGACCGCGTCGGAGGAACTGGGTGCCTCGATCGCCGAGATCGGCCGTCAGGCCCTTCAGTCTTCAAAGGTGGCCGCAAGGGCGGTCGAGGAAGCCGACCGCACCGACGACGTGGTTCGCGGCCTGTCGGACGCGGCGCTGCGGATCAGCGAAGTTGTAAGCTTGATCAACGAGATCGCCGGCCAGACCAATCTGCTGGCGCTAAATGCCACAATCGAGGCGGCGCGGGCCGGTGAGGCCGGAAAGGGTTTCGCCGTGGTTGCGCAGGAGGTAAAGAATCTGGCCAACCAGACCGCCAAGGCGACCGAGGAGATCGCAATCCAGATCAATTCCGTCCAGGAAGAAACCCAGGGCGCGGTCGGGGCGATCGAGACAATTCGCGGCACGATCAACGAGATCAGCGACATTGTGACCACCATCGCGGCGGCCGTGGAGGAGCAGAACTCCGCCACGCTGGAAATTACCCGTAACGTTCAGCAGGTCGCGAAGGGCACCGAAGAGGTGACGGTGAATATCTCGGGCGTCAGCCGGGCCGCGGGCGAGACCGGCATCGCCTCGGCCCAGGTGCTGCAGGCTTCCGGCAATCTCAACCGGCAGGCCGACCAGCTGCGATCCGAGATCGAACGTTATATTACCGGCGTAAAGGCGGCCTGACCGGTCGGGCCACGAAACAGCTTTTTTAAAGGACGGGGGAGGGAACACCCCCGCCCTTTCCCGTCACCCTCAACCCACGGTTTCCGTCACCTCGGCCGGCTGGATGTTATGGTTCATGCGGAACAGGTTTCCCGGATCCCATGCCGCCTTGATCCGCGCCAGCCGGTCGTAGTTGCCGCCGTAGGCGCCCGTTACCCGATCTTCCTCGTCGTCGGGCATGAAGTTCACATAGACGCTGCCCGTGGCGTGCGGCGCGGTGGCGTCGAAAAGGCTACGCGCCCAGGCGATGCACTCGGCATCCTGTGCGGGCTCCTGCCAGCGTGTATGTACATTCATGATGAAATGGGCATGGCGCTGAGGATAGGCGGTGGCGTCGTCGGCCACCCGGCACATCGCGCCGCCGACCTGGGCGATGAAAACCTCGCACTCCGGCCCGGGCAGGTTGGCCACCGCTTCCAGCAAAATGTCGATCGGCTCTTCTTCGAGGCGCACAAAATCGTGGCTCTTCCAGTAGTTCCGCGCACCCGGCGTCAGCAGAGGGTCGAACGCCGCTTGCCAGCCGTGCCAGGGATGGGGCGAGACCACATCGGCGATCGGATCGCCCAGGGCCCGTATCTCGGCCATCGCTTTCTCCCCCTCGGCCATATCGCCGGCATAGCAGAGCGCGAGGACGAGGACTTCGCGCCCGTGCCATTCCTCGGGCAGGAACGGCAGCGGCGGGGCCTTGCGCAATATTGTCCAGCAGGTCAGTTCGTCGGGCGCGCGAATCGCCAATTCGCGGATCTCCAGCAGCAGCTCACGAGCCTTCTCGAAGGGATGCACGATAAGGCCGGAAAGCACCTCCGGCCCCATGGGATGGGCCTGGAACTCGAAGGATGTGACGACGCCGAAATTGCCGCCACCGCCACGGATCGCCCAGAACAGATCGTCGTTTTCCCCGGCGCTGGCGTGAACCAGCCTTCCGTCCGCCGTAACAATGTCGGCGGCGATCAGGTTGTCGATGGTCATGCCGTGCTTGCGGGTCATCCAGCCGAAACCGCCGCCCAGTGTCAGCCCGGCCACGCCGGTGGTCGAATTGACGCCGACCGGAACCGCCAGCCCGAATGCCTGGGTTTCGCGGTCCATCTCGCCCAGCGTCACGCCGGGCTCGACCAGCACGGTATTGTTCGCGGGATTGACGCGGACCGACTTCATGTTGGTCAGGTCCAGCATCAGCCCGTCATCGCAGACCGCTTTGCCTGCGATATTGTGGCCGCCACCGCGCACCGCCAGCAACAGGCCGTTCTCGCGCGCCAGATTGACGCCGCGGATCACATCGCCCGCCCCGGCGCAGCGGATGATGGCGCCCGGCCGCCGGTCGGTCATGGCGTTTCACAGGGTTCGCGCTTCGTCGTACCCGTCCTCGCCGGGAAGGCAGAGCGCGCCATGCAGGCCGCTGCGCAGGGTTTCGATTGTTTCGGATAAAATGGTCGCGCTTCGCCCGTCGAGCGTCGCGATTGTGACGTCGGTCATGAGTGTCTCTCTCTCGGTTATCGTTATTCGATCAACCGGCCGGAGGCGTCCCGGAAAATAAATGGTCCCGGAAACTTTCCACGTCCGGATACCGTCACTTTATGCGATCTACTTATTTATTTCGAGTCATAATATACGATGGTATGCTGTCAGCTAACGCGCGGTCGCGACTGCAACCGGTGGCCGACCTGGTCCAGCATGGGCCGCGACGGATAGTCGATCACCGACATGCCGCCATCAACGATCAGGGTCTGGCCGGTAATGAACGAGGCCTCGCCGGAGGCCAGGAAATACACAGCGGCGGCGATTTCCCCGGGCGTGCCCATGCGGTCCAGCAGGGACGGCGGCATTTCCCATGACCCGTCGCCGCTGCCCGAGGCGGGAGCATCCTTGTCCATGTCGGTTGCGATCCAGCCCGGGCTGACGCAGTTGACGCGGATGCCCATGGGCGCGGCCTCGGCGGCGAAGGCGCGGGTCATGCCCTCGACGGCGGCCTTGGCGATGCAGTAGAGCCCCCAGTTGCCGTGCAGGGTTGCGGTGGACGAGATATTGACGATGGCGCCGCCGCCCGAGCGTTGCATCAGGGGCAGCGCATGGGCTGTTACGAAATAGCCGGAATCGAGATTGGAGCCGCGCATTTTGCGCCAGCGCTCGCCGGGGCCGTCGGTATCCTCGACGCCGCCGCGCCGCGATCCCAGCCCGGCATTGTTCACCACCACGTCCAGCCGGCCGAACCGGGTATCGATGTCGCCAATCAGCGCCTGGACCGCCGCCTCGTCGGCCAGATCGATCGCGTGGAAGGCCGCCTCGGCGCCCAGCGCCTGCAACTCCGCCAGTACCGCCGCGCCCTTGGCCGGGTCGCGTCCGGCGACAGCCACCGTCGCGCCCTCGCGCGCGAACCGATGGGCAATACCCCGCCCGATCCCCGAATTTCCGCCCGTCACCAGGGCCATCTTATTCTGCATGTTCGTCCCTCCATCGATTGCCGATGGGGTATTATAACTTCCGAAACCGCGAAATCTGCAATGTTTGACGTTCGAAGCTGGCCCGAATCATGTTCTAATATGTGGTGTGACATTTTGAAGGGGTTGGGTTTATATGGTCTGGATGCCGGGATCGCCGGTCGAGTTGCTGACGGAAAATTTCGTGATACGCTCGATGCGCGAACAGGATATTACGCAGCGCTATGCCGACTGGTGGCGTGACCCGGAACTCATGGCCGGCTTGTCGACGCCGTACGCCGGTCATTCGGTGGAGCGGCATCGCCAGCAATTGAGGAACCAGTACGACAACAAAACCAAATTCCTGATCGGCTTGTTCGATAAATCAACGGGAAAACTGATAGGCGTATTTTTCGTTTTCACCAACTCGTTCCACCGCGTGGCGAACATGACCACGATAATCGGCGAGCGGGACTATTGGGGAAAAAACATCCTTCTGGAGCTTAACGGGGCGGGCATGGATTTTCTGTTCGGCATTCTCGGCGTGGACAAAGTCGGCGGCAAGGCAATGGCGCGGAACCTGCCCACGGTGTTCATCAACAAGGCGATGGGGCTGAAGGTGGAGGCCGTGTTGCGCAAGGAATGGCGCATGCCGGACGGAACGCGGGCCGACCTGTTGCAGTTCGGTATCCTGCGCGAGGAATGGGAGAAACGGCGCAAGGAGAGATCGATATGAGCGAGCCCATGAACGCCAGGGCGCTGGTAGCCGAAACACTGAGAATAGACATCGCTGAAATTTCCGCCGACGCCGGTTTCGCCGACATCGAAGACTGGGACAGTCTCGCGCATGCGGAAATCATCATTGCACTGGAAGACGCCATCGGCCGCGAACTGGATGCCGCGGAAATAGCCTCCATCGACAGTCTGGCCGACATCGACGTTATTTTACTTGGCGCGGGATAGCTCCGGCCCACATCCACAGGCCGCCAACGCGTCGGTCAGCGGGCCCAACCTGTTATCGTAGTGCCGCCAACGGCCGATGGATGAGGCGTATACCGGCTTTCGAACCTGGCCGCGGCTGGGGGTGATCACAACACGCTTGTTTGTATGAAATTCCAGGCAGGCCTCGTCCCATTCAAGGTCGACGAAGTCGATCAGACGGCGCGCCTGGCCTTCGAGATCGTTCACTACTTCTTCGTAATCCAGTTCCAGCATCATGCCCGCCGGCAGCACCGTCAACCAGTGCGCCGCCATGCGGCGGTACTGGCAGTACATATGTCCCAGATCCCCTAAGTCGTAGGCCCAGGCGAGGCCCTGGACACGAAAATTCTCGGCAAAGCAGGACAGGCAGTTGTCCAGTGGGTCGCGCCGGCAATGGATTATGCGGGCTCTGGGAAACAGACGTGCGATCAGTCCCAGATGCAAGATGTTCATGGGCATCTTGTCGACCACGCGGGCCGCGCCGCCGCCGTGCCTGTCAATCTCCTCGAGATATTGCCGGGCCGCTGCCTTTACGGTCACATCCGGCAATTGCACGGGATAGCCGCCCGCGCGCCGTAGGCCATTGACGATGCGCGGGATGGTCTGCATCTCCCCCGCGCCGGTTATGTCTGGATGGCTGGCGAGAATCTGTTCGGCAAGGCTGGTGCCCGAGCGCGCCATTCCAACAATAAAGACCGGAGTCTCCGACTCGCTGCCACCGCCGTCCGCCTTGAAACCGGCTGCATCGAAAACATCGATCAGCCGGTCCATTTCGCGCGTGACCGCCAACCTGTCATGCCCAAACCCATTTCGTTTGAGATCCCGCCGGCGCGTCCTGTTACCCGCCAGATAATGCTCGAATGCCCTGTCGAAACGTCCCATCCGCTGGCATAGTCGCCCGGCCGCGAAATGTAGTACAGCGCGCGCCAAAGCGGTATGGCCGACCTCGCCGGTCAGCGCATGCTGGATTCGTTTGAGTAGTTCATCCGAATCTTCCACCTCGCCGCATTCCACGAGAATAGACAATGCCGTGGGCTGGCCGGGCGTATTGGCGAGGGCGTCACGCGCGGCCTCGGCCGCGCCTGCGAAGTTGCCGATATCCATCCGGAGATTGGCGAGCCGCAGCCGGGGCCTGACGTCGCCGGGATGTTCGTTGCGGACCGCGATGGCAAGCTCTTCGGCCCCGCCGGCGTCCCCGCTCGCCATTCGCGCGTCGACCAGGGCCAGTGTGAGCGAAAGACTGATGCTATCCAGCGCTCGCGCCCGTTCCAGGAATGTAACCGCCTCGTCCGACCGGCCCGCGAGGCTGCGAAGCCGGGCCAGCATCGCTAGCACCCGTGGGTCATCAGCGCCCAGCAACAACCAATCGCGCAGCGACGTCTCGGCCGCATGCCCATCGCCTTGTTGCAAAAATTTTTGCGCTTTCCCCAAGGCGGTTTGGCGATCGTCCCGTATCATATCCACAATCTTGCGCGAACCGGGAGACGGCGCAAGTCATCGCCGCATCCCAAGGGAAATGTTCCGTCCAACGAAAAGGGGCGGCGGGAATTCCCACCGCCCCCATATATCGGACTGCTCCGGTTCGCCGGATCAGAAGCTTATATTTGCACCGAGGACAAATGACGTCGTGTCGAAGCTCTTGAACTCGAAATCGTCCTCGATCAGATTAACTTCCGCATAAACGCCAAGTCCCGGCGCGACTGTGTAGTCGGCCGTCAGCGCAATATGCTGGTAGGTCGCATCGAATTGCCTGAACTCACGCGTACCCAGGAAGTAGCCGGCGGAAAAATACATCGGGCCAGCCTCATAGCCGGCGGCGACATCCCAGTATGAAGATTCGCCGCTATCGATGGTTACGTTAATATCGTCGGCGTCAAAATTAAGAAGTACACGGCCGGAATCGCCATTGTCGGTATAGTTGGCGCCAAGACTGAACGGCCCGTAATTGACAATGCCGCCAACCGACCAGGCGGAAATATCCTCTATATCCCCCTTGGGACTGAGGTCGACCTGGTCTGTCCAGGATGCGGCGGAATAGACTAGGCTGGCGCGCACCCGCAAATCGCCAAAGGAGTTGTCGTAGTTGGCGCCGACGCCAATATGGTTCTCCCACTCGCCGTCTTCCTTGAAATTGTCGCCGGTGTTTGGTGTCGGCGTAATACTGGCGCCGACCTGGAACCCAGAGAAGCGTGGCGAGAAATAGCTGACTTTGGTCGCGTCGCCAGTATCGCCCGCGATCGTTGGATAGGATGGCGCGCCTAACAGGTCCGCCTTGGTTCCCGAGGCGCCGCGGGCAACCGCCGCGAAGTAAGCGAAATCCGAGGGCGTCACGGTATCGACCTTGGTGAAGGCGATACCAACCGCGCGGAACTTGTAGTCGTCCTGATCGCCGTCGAAGCCGCCGGTCGCGCCCATCAGGTTTTCGCCGCCATAGTTCATGATGTCCTCGGCGCCGTCCTCGTCACCCATCTGCAACGTGCCCCAACCGCCGGACAATTGCAGCCGCGCTTCGTCCGCCACCGTGCCATCGGTGGTGTTGGCGTTGATCTCGATTTTGAAGCCGTAGTTCAGGCCGTTGTCGGCGGCGCCCGATACGTTGAGTTGAAGCTCCGCCTCATCGACGCCGAAATACCAGTCATGGTCCTGGCCGGTGTAGGTTCCTTTCGGGCCAGACGTAGAATCCACTGGCACGGAAGCTTCAAATACGGTCGTCTTTATATACCCCGAAGTATTATCCTGATCGACCCAGTAAAGCTGGAAGTTCGCATTCCCGCTCAACTTCCAGGTCGGCGCCTCCGCAGCCTGTGCCGCGGCCGCCAGAATTACGCTAGCGCCTACAAGCGCCGTTGTGCCCAAAAGCCCTTTTTTCATGAGAGTTCCTCCTATCTGAATCAATAGTTTATCTCCGGCGCGGGCATTTACCCGCCTGTCAGCACCTACTTTAGGCTTGCTGTAGTAAAATATCCATAGTTTTTGCGCCCACGGATCCCATTAGTTTGGATAAGCGAACCGTCAATCCTCATCCTCATCCTCGTCCTCGTCGGCGGAGATGGGGGCTTCGCCGGTGGGGTCTTCTTCCAGCCAGTTGGCGACGATGTCATAGGTGCGGGCGTTTTGTTCCATCTGGTCCTTGATCCCGGGGGTGTTGGCGCCGATATTTCGGAAGAAATCACCTGCATTGCGAAGCAGCTTCGCCGCCAGTTCGGCATTCGTGGCCATGGGAAATCTCCTGTCTGTATCCGTTTTCCGGTTTCACCTGGCAATCTCGACGGCCCAGTCGCCAAAGAACCGCCCCATGCTATCAGGGCCGTGGGCAAAAACAAGCCTGCCCCCGGTTTTCCCGATATTTGCCACACGGTAAGGTTTTGCTAACCGTCCGTGGGCAATATTGTGGAATAATCGGGCGCCGTGGGCACCCTTGCGCCTGTAATCCAGTCTAAATAGCGGCCTGGATTTCATACCGCCGCGCCAATTGGGCGCCGGTCATACTTTATGGAGCGACTATGTCGGAGACGACTGAAGACAGGATTAATTTCGACTATGACGGCGGTACCTTCAGGTTCGCCGGCGTGGTTCTGGTAAACTTGATCCTGCAGATTCTGACGCTGGGCATATTCCGCTTCTGGGCGCGTACGCGCGAACGGCGGTTTCTGTGGAGCCATGTCAGCCTGGGCGAGGACCGGTTGGAATATACCGGCGGGGGGCTGGAGCTTTTTTTGGGGTTCATAATCGCCATGATCGCCCTGATTCCCGTTGTCGGAATTTATCAGATACTACTCCTCGCGGTGCGCTCCTCCATTCCCGGGCAGATTATCGTGAACCTGCTGTACATGACCGTGTTGATGTTCCTGGTCCACCTGGCGGTCTACCGGGCCCGGCGTTATCGCCTGACGCGTACCTTGTGGCGCGGCATCCGGGGCACGCTGACGGGGTCGCCGGTGCGTTATGCCTTGGTCGCACTGGCTTGGCTGCCGGTTCTCGTTCTCTCGCTGGGCCTGGCGGCGCCCTTCATGCGGATCGCGCTGTTGAACCGCGAACTTAATAACATGCATCTGGGCGACCGGCCTTTCGGTTTCGACGGTCATGCGCGCGACCTGTTCGCCTACTGGATCGTGCCGTGGGTGACGCTACTGGCGGTGATCGCGGGCTATGCCTGGATCATGTATATCTCGTTTGAGGTCATGGATGCCGCGGGCATCGACCCCTACAACCCCGAGGGTGCCGAACCGAACCCGGAAACGATGGATACGGAAAGGGTTAATAGCGCCAGTGACCGGATGCCAGCGGCGTTCGCGCTGCTGGGTTTCGGCGGCCTGGCGTACATGATATCCGTCGCATGGTACCGGGTTCGCGAATTTCGCTATCTGGCAAGCCGCGTTTCCTTCGAGGGGATGAGCTTTTCCTCGGAAATTGGCCTGGGACGGGTGGCCTGGATTTATGTCTCTTACATATTCACCGCCGTGATTGTCGGCATGGCGCTGGTGGTGGGCATGATGCTGCTGGCGCTTGTCCTCAACGGCGTTCCGCTGGATCCGGACATGGTAGGAACCGGGATGGGCGACATCCTTGGCGAGTTGGACCGGAACGTTCAGGGGCTGGTCGTGTTTGGCTTGGTCATGATCGTTGCTATTCTGCTTCAGACTCTCAGCCGCGTCATGGTGTTCCACCGGTTGGCGCGGACGGTGGTTTCGACCCTGGCGCTAACCGGCGCACAGGATTTCAGCAAGGTCACCCAGGCGCTCGACAGCTCCCCGCGCCTTGGCGAAGGGCTGGCCGACGCGTTCGATCTGGGCGATTTCTGATCCATGTCCGACGACACCACCACGCCACCGCCGGAAGATCCGCCGCCACGATCCACGGTCGGATATCCGGGACGTTACGCCGACGGCATGAGTGCCGCCATCCACGAAGTTTGGGTGCAATTCGGCGGCGACGGCCCGCGCCTGATGGATTCGACGGGACTGGAGTTGGCGGCCTGGCTTTATGACGATATGCGCCTGGTCGAAAACCCCGTCGCGGGGCGCCCCGTGCGGCTGTTGAACCTGACCCAGGATATGGCCCGGCTGGAAATCTCCGGTGAGGAACCGTTGGAGATACTGCGCCGTCTTGCCCCGGATATCGCAAAGACGGGCGCGCGCGACCCCGCGCAATGGCGGCGGGCGGCGATGTGGACCGTGGCGTTGGGATTGCTGTTCGGCGGTATATGGTGGGGTCTGTCAAGCGCCGCCCCGCTGATCGCGGCGATGACGCCGATCGAGGTCGAAGAGAGTATCGGCAAATCGACGGTCGAGCAGGTCACCATGCTGTTCGGTGGATTCAGCGGTATTGATGAGCTGACCTGCCGGCGGCGCGATGGGGTGCGGGCGTTGGACGCGATGACGGAGCAACTGACCGCCGTTGACGATTCGCCTTACGAATTCAAAATACGTGTGCTGGATATCGACATTCCAAACGCCTTCGCCGCGCCCGGCGGTTATATCGTGATCTTCCGAGGGCTGATCGATCTGGCGGAATCGCCTGACGAGGTGGCTGGCGTGCTGGCTCACGAGATGGGCCATGTCACCCACCAGCATTCGATGACACACCTGATACGCACCATTGGTTTTCAGACGCTGATCGTGCCGCTGATCTCCGGCGGGGCAATGGCGGCGGACGTGTTGAGCGAGGTGGGCCAGGCGGCGCTGCAGGCGTCCTATACCCGCGATATGGAGGAAGACGCCGACCGCGTTGCGGTGGCGCTAATGAACAGCGCGGGCCTGAAGGCGGCCACTTTCACCGACCTTTTGTTCCGCATCGAACAAAAATATGGCTCGCCGCCGGACGGGGATGAAACAGAAGCCGGGGACGAGGCCGGGGACGAGACTGATGACGGGTCCTTTTCGATCCCAAATATAATGGCAAGCCACCCCTCGACCCCTGACCGTGCGCGCATGGTGCGCGAATTGGCCGCCCCCGGTGGCGAGACAGGTCTCGACGAGGCGCAGTGGCAAGCCTTGCGGTCGATCTGTGGGTCAAGAAATAATCGCAATTAACGGCTGATTAATACTAATTTTGTATACTGCACGCGAAAGTTGCCAGTGCAACAGCTGTGCCGAGAGATATCCATGGCCGACAAGAGCCAACCGAGCGATGAGGATACTGAACGCGATTCCGGCCACGAGGCCAGGGTGGTGAAAATCCTTGACCAGTTGATGGAAGGTCTGGACTCGGACTCGCCAGCGGACGAGACCATGCGTCGCATGCTGGAGAACGCCATGGCCCGCGCGGCCAGGGCCGAGGAAGTTCTGGAGGCCGCCCAACGGCGTCTGGAATGGCTCGGCAGCCGGAATATTTTCGATGAAGTGACAGGATTGTTGAACCGTCGTGGTCTGCGGGACGCGTTGCAGCACGACCTCGCGCGGGCGCGCCGCTATGGCGATACCGGCGCCCTTATGCTGGTGGATGTCGTGCAGCTGGCCACGATCCGCGAAGAGCATGGCGTGGACGCGGCAAACTACGTGCTGACCGCAATTGGAAATATTCTGCAAACCCGGTTCCGCGAGGTCGATCGGATCGGCTGGCTGGAAGGCGGCCGCTTCGCGATCGCGCTGACGCTGATCGGCCAGGAAGACGCCCGCAAACGCGCCGCCATCCTTAAGGGCTATCTCGACGAGGTTGAAGTCCCGTGGCAGGGCCGCGATATCCCGATTAGAATCAGGGTCGGTCTCGCCTATTATGGCCAGCGCGACGCGGTAGAAGATCTCCTGGAGCGCGCCGAGGCCGAATTGGAAGAACGCGAACAACGCATAGCCCGCCTCAGTCACCCGGCGGAATAGGTGGGCAACTCATTTTTTCGGCACCGTGCGACATCGCTCCGCGTCGGGAAACAGGGACGGGGGATTGGTCTCAGTAGGCCCGGTCCACCGCGAAATCGACGGCTTCCATCATTGCGGCGCGTATTTCACAATCGGGGAAGGCGGAGAGTGCCTGTTTGGCGCGAACCGCGTAATCGCGGGCGCGGGCCGCGGTTTCGTCCAGCACGCCATGTTTCTGCAACAGCGCGATGGCCTGTCCCAGATCGCCCTCTTCCTGTTCCATCCGCTCCATCGCGCGGGTCCAGAATTCGCGTTCCTCGTCGTTAGCGCGTGCAAATGCCAAGACGACAGGCAGGCTCATCTTGCCCTCGCGGAAATCGTCGCCGACGGTCTTGCCCAACTGCGCCTGCAGCGCGGAATAATCCAGCAAATCGTCGATCAGTTGGAAGGCGATGCCCAGGTTCATGCCGTAATCGGCCAGCGCCCGTTGCTCGGCCTCGGGGCGGCCGGCGACCACGGCGCCAATTTCGGCGGCGGCGGCGAACAGGGTCGCGGTCTTGCAGCGGATGACCTCAAGGTAATCCTCTTCTCCGGTGCCGGTATCGTTCGTGGTGACCAGCTGCAACACCTCGCCCTCGGCGATCACGGCGGACGCGTTGGACAGAATCCGCAGAACCTCCAGCGAGCCGTCCTCGACCATCAGCTCGAAGGATCGCGAAAACAGGAAATCGCCGACCAGCACGGACGCCTGGTTGCCCCAGACCGCGTTGGCGGATTCCTGTCCGCGCCGCAGCAGCGATTCGTCCACCACGTCATCATGCAGCAGGGTCGCGGTATGAATGAACTCGACGCAGGCCGCCAGCGCGCAATGGCGTTCGCCCTCGCCGTAACCGCACAGCCTGGCCGAGGCCAGCGTCAGCATCGGCCGCAGCCGCTTGCCCCCGGCCGCGATGATATGGCCGGCCAGTTGCGGGATCAAGGCCACCGGGCTCTGCATCTTTTCGATTATCAGACGGTTGACCACGGTCAGGTCGTTCTTGACGAGGCCGTGCAACACATCCAACGACGGTTTGGGCGTCTGTTTTTGTTCCGCGCCGACAATTGCCAACGGATTCCCCTATCTTCAATGAACTTGCTAAGTGGCAGCGAGCATAGTTTAACCAGTGGAGCGGTCAAGTGGACCAAAAAGCGCACCTTGGCAATTGATATAAGATATAGGCCATGAAGGAAATTTTGCGAACCGGAGATCCAGTGCAACTGTCCTGGATATCGGCCTTGCTGGCCGGTGAAAATATCGAGATAGTGGTCCTGGACACGCATATGAGCATTGTCGAGGGGTCGATCTCCGCGATTCCGCGCAGAATTATGGTGGCCGACGAGGATTACGAGGCGGCGCTGTACCTGGTGGCCTATGCCGGGGATCCCGGGGTTATCACGGAAAAGGCCGACAGCCTGCTGGGCGGACAGGTTGGCCTGTATCAGTCCGAAAGCGGGTATCGCGCGGCGGTCGATCCGGTGTTGCTGGCGGCGTCCGTCCCCGCGGCAAGCACGGGAATTTTACTGGATTTGGGCACGGGCGCCGGCGCGGCGGCCTTGTGTTTCGCCCATCGCGTACCGGGATCGCGGGTGACCGGGCTGGAGCTTCAGCCGGAAATGGCCGCGCTGGCCCGCCGAAATGTGGGACTGAATGACATGAAGGGCCGCGTGGCGATCCTGGAGGGCGATCTGCTGCGCCCGCCGAGGGAACTGCAGGGCGGCGGCTTCGACCATGTGATCGCCAATCCCCCCTACCTGCCCGCCGATCGCGCCGACCCGCCACCCGACGCCTCGAAGGCGGCGGCGAATGTGGAGGGCGAGGCTGGGCTTTCCGACTGGGTCGGTTTCGCGCTTCGCATGACCAAGCCCAAGGGCGCCGTCACCTTCATCCATCGCGCCGACCGGCTGGACGAGCTGCTGGCCCTGTTCCACGGTCGCGCCGGCGGCATCGTGGTGTTTCCGCTGTGGCCCAAGCCAGGCCGAGAGGCCAAGCGCGTCATCGTTCGCGCCCGCCCCGGCGTGAAAACCCCGATGCGCCTCAGCACCGGCCTGGTGCTGCATGAAGAGGATGGCGGTTACTCGAGGGACGCGCTCTCTATCCTGCGCGATGGCGGGGCGCTTGTTCTGTAGGCCCGCATTCCTTCTTGTCGCCCCAATCGACCGTCCCTATGTTAGCGGCCATGGCGCATCGTTATAAAGAAAGCAGACTGGAGAGGGTTCCGCTGATGGGTAATTGGCTGGCGAAGCGGTTCGCGGGCGGGCCGGTGGTGCCCGTGCTGCGCTTTTCCGGGGTGATCGGGCAGGCCGGCCTCGGCCGCAAGGGGCTGACGCTGGAAGACTTGAACGATTCCATCGAGCGTGCCTTCAAAACCAAAAAGAAGGCCGCCGTGGCCCTCTCTATCAACTCGCCCGGCGGCTCGCCGGTGCAGTCGGCGCTGATCGCCGCGCGCATCCGCGCCCTGGCCGAGGAACAGGATGTCCCGGTCTATGCCTTTTGCGAGGACGTGGCGGCGTCGGGCGGCTACTGGCTGGCCTGCGCGGCCGATCATATTTATGCCGAATCCGCCTCCATCGTCGGTTCTATCGGGGTGATCTCGGCCGGTTTTGGTTTTACCGAACTGATCGCCAAGGCCGGTGTCGAGCGCCGGGTCCATACCGCGGGAAAGTCGAAGGCCATGCTGGACCCATTCAGCCCGGAAGACCCGAAGGATGTGGAGCGGCTGACGGCAATCCAGGAGGATGTCCACGAGCAATTCAAGGACTGGATTCGCGAACGCCGCGGCGCGCGCCTGGGGGAAAAGGCGAACGAGCTGTTCGACGGCACGTTCTGGACCGGCCGCAAGGCGGTGGAACTGGGCCTGACCGACGGGGTCGGCAACCTGCATGGCGTGCTGCGCGAGAAGTTCGGCGAGAAGGTCAAGCTGCGCCAGATAAAGCTGGCGCGCGGCTGGCTGCAAAAACGCTTCGGGGTGAATCACGGCGGCGAAATCGCCTCGCAGGTGCTGGCCACAATCGAGGAACGGGCGGTCTGGAGCCGCTACGGCCTGTGACGGGCTTGACCGCGCCCGGCGCGCACGGCTAAGACTGCCCCATGTTCGGATTCGGATTCACCAAGCTCGTCGTCCTGATCGGCATTGTGGCCGCCGTCTGGTACGGCTTCAAGGTCGTCGGCCAGCTCGACAAGGCCCGCAAGCAGGCGCAGGCCAACCAACCGCCGCGCCAGTCCGGCCGTGGTGGCGACAATGGTGGCGGTAAAGCGCCGGAAGTCGAGGAAACGGTGCAATGCCCCACCTGCGGCGCCTACGTCGTAGCCAAATCCAGCAGCCCCTGCGAACGCCCGGACTGCCCTTACTAAATCGCCGCTCGCGGCTTCTCCGTGGTTATCTCCCCCCTTTGTGGCATCGGCGGACCTGTTCGCCAGCATGGGGTGATATGACCCTTACGAGATGGAGCTTCCGATGAACGCACGGTTTTTGATCTTTCTGCTGGCGCTGCTGCCCACCATACCCGCCAATGCCGACGAGCCGATGATGCCGCCGTCGGTGTGGGAGACCTGCTCGCCGAGCGGGGAGTATTGCGCGCGGCTGGATCCGGTGGAAAACAGCATTCTGGCCTACAAGCCGGGGGTGGAGACGATCGTGCTGTGGCGGGCTGAGGGCTGGTCCAGCGTGGCGGCGCTGGCCGACGATGGGGAACATCTGGTGCTGGGATACGAGGGGATGAACCTGATTCCGGTGGATCACGAGCCGGATATGGAGATGCTGATATTTTATCGCCGGGGCATGGTATTTCAGCGCATCGCCCTGTCGGTGCTGATCGACAGCGCGGCCTTGCAACGCACCGTTTCCCACTGGTACTGGGGTGATTATCTGGGCCTGGACGCGAACGGACACTATGCCGTGCACACCGCCGACGGGAAGGAATTTCGCTTCGACATGACGACCGGGCTGCCGGTGCGCTGACCTGTTACTTCGCCAGCAGGGATTCGGGACAGTCGTAGCCTTCTTTCTAACGGTCTGATCCCTGATACCTGATTCCTGATACCTGAATTCCGAAAACAACCCCATGCACAGACGTTTTCTGCGGTTTTTCGACCGGTATTATGGAAAATGCCGGCCGAAAAACCGACCGGAGCGCGGTTAAACGCGGCATTATGGTAAGCATACATTGTATATTGCAAAATAAATCAAACGGGTCATTATTTTACTATGCATACTTAGTTTAATGACCGCGCATGACAGCCCGCCCCTGAAATCCCCATGCCGCGGCCAACCACCCCGACACTCCCGCCCCACCGGAAGGAAGAAGATTTCACCGCGGAGGACGCAGAGGGCCGCGGAGGAAGGTCGCACCCCGTTGTCGACCACCAGGGAGCGACATTATTTCGACAGACCATATCATGGTCTTCCTCCAGAATACGGGCCGGGCATTTCGGTTCGGCAACAGCCAAATTATTGGCCATCGCGCCCGCATCGTCATCCGCCGTTGACCGGCCCGCGCGGCGCCGTTATGTTGCGCCGCACCTAAGCGCGCGTCGCCTCGCAATATCGAGTCCGGGAATGGAATCCGACAACAGTTTTCAGTCGCTGATCCTCAAGCTTCACGACTATTGGTCCAAGCTGGGATGCGTGATTCTGCAGCCCTACGACATGGAGGTCGGGGCCGGCACCTTCCATCCCGCCACCACGCTGCACGCGCTGGGGCCGGAGGAGTGGAAGGCGGCCTATGTTCAGCCCTCGCGCCGGCCCACCGACGGGCGCTATGGCGAGAACCCAAACCGGCTGCAGCATTACTACCAGTACCAGGTGATCCTGAAGCCCTCGCCGGCTGACAGTCAGCAGCTCTATCTCGATTCACTCCGCCATCTGGGAATCGACCCGATGGAACACGATATCCGCTTTGTCGAGGATGACTGGGAAAGCCCTACCCTGGGCGCCTGGGGCCTGGGCTGGGAAGTCTGGCTCGACGGCATGGAAGTCACCCAGTTCACCTATTTCCAGCAGGTCGGCGGCATCGAGTGCGCGCCGGTGGCCTGCGAACTGACCTACGGGTTGGAACGCCTGGCCATGTATGTGCAGGGTGTCGAGAACGTCTACGACCTGGATTTCAACGGCCATGGCGTGAAATACGGCGATATTTTTCTGCAGGCCGAGCGTGAATATTCCGCCCATAATTTCGAGCGCGCCAATACCGATATGCTGACACGGCATTTCCAGGACGCCGAGGCCGAATGCCAGTCGCTGATCGAGGCGAAACTGTCGCTGCCGGCCTATGACCAGTGCCTGAAGGCGAGCCACCTGTTCAACCTGCTGGACGCGCGCGGGGTGATCTCGGTCACCGAACGCCAGGCCTATATCGGCCGGGTGCGCAATCTGTCCAAGGCCTGCTGCGAAGGCTGGCTGCAGTCGCGGGGGCATGCGTAAGCCATGGCCAAGCTTCTGTTGGAACTGTTCAGTGAGGAAATTCCGGCGCGCATGCAGGCGCGCGGGGCCGACGAGTTAAAACGGCTGGTCTGCGAGGCGCTGACCGCGGCCGGGCTGGAATTCACCCACGCCGACGCCTATGCGACGCCGCGCCGCCTGGCGTTGCATATTGATGCCATCCCGACGCGCCAGCCGGACATAAAAGAAGAACGCAAGGGACCCAAGGTGGACGCGCCGGAGAAGGCCATCGAAGGTTTCCTGCGCGGCGCCGGGCTCGACTCGCTGGACAGTTGCGAAAAACGCGAGACGCCGAAGGGCGAGGTCTGGGTCGCGGTTATCGAGAAAAAGGGTCGCGACACGAAGGAATTGTTGCCCGACCTGCTGACCGCCGCGATTCACAAGCTGGTCTGGCCGAAATCCATGCGTTGGGGCAGCAATACCAGCCGTTGGGTGCGGCCGCTGCATTCCATCCTGGCGGTGTTCAACGGGGCGGCGCTTGACGGCGAGCTGGATCTGGGCGGCGAGACCGTTCCCTTTGGATACCGCACCTGGGGCCATCGTTTCCTGTCGCCGGATTACATCGCGGCCAACGATTTCAGGGATTACGCCGACGGCCTGAAGCGCGGCTATGTGGTGCTGGATGCGGGCGAGCGCCGCCGCATCATCGCCGAACAGTTAGACAAACTGACCAACGCGGAAGGTCTGAGCCTGAAGGAAGATCCGGGCCTGCTGGACGAGGTGACCGGGCTGGTGGAGTGGCCGGTGGCGCTGATCGGCGGCATCGACGCGCAATTCATGGACCTGCCGCCCGAAGTGCTGACCACCGCCATGCGCAGCCACCAGAAATATTTCACCCTGCTGAACGAAGACGGTTCGATGGCGCCGCGCTTCGCGCTGGTTTCCAACATGGAGACGGCGGACGGCGGCGCGCAGATCGTCGCCGGTAACGAGCGCGTGCTGCGCGCCCGCCTGTCGGACGCCCGTTTCTTCTGGGACCAGGACCGCAAGCAAACCCTGTCCAGCCGCACCACGCAACTGGCCGACATCGTCTTTCATGCGAAACTTGGCTCGCTGGACCAGAAGGTCGACCGCGTCCAGGCGCTGGCCGTGGAG
>JADFVY010000469.1 GCA_015222795.1 Pseudomonadota bacterium
GGAGCGGGCGAAGGGGATCGAACCCTCGACATTCAGCTTGGGAAGCTGACGCTCTACCACTGAGCTACGCCCGCGCTCCGTGACCCTTATATGGCACTCACACCGCCGGTTCAAGCGCCGGCCTTGCGCGTCCATGCCGGTTTTGCCGGGCGGCCGGGGTTTATCAGGCCTTCCACGCCGTCCAGCGCGCCGGGGATCAGTTCGACGGCCTGGAAGCGGGGGAGTTCGACCCAGCCGGGCAGGCGCAGATGTTCCGCCTTCTCGCGGGCGAAACCGAAGGGTTCGTAATAGGACGGCTCGCCAACGATGAGGACGGCGGGCCACCCCTGCGCCTTTGCCTCGGCCATGCCGTGGCGCACCAGGGCGCGGCCCATGCCCCGGCCCGACAGTTCCGGCAACACCGCCAGCGGGCCCAGCAGCAGGGCCTGCTCATGGTTGGGCAACGTCACCGGCCAGAAGCGCAGTGTGGCGACGACCGCGCCGTCCTGTTCCATGACGAAAGACAGGCCGGGTACAGCCGGCGCGGCCTCGCGCAGCCGGTAGACGGTTTTGTCGAGCCGGTCATGGCCGAAAGTGAGATCGAGCAGCCGCTCGATAGAGGCCCCGTGTATCGGGCCCTGGGGGATGATTTTCATGTTGGCGTTCCCGCGACTTTGAGTTTTCCCACCGTCGCGGCCCGCCCCCCGGGATCCTTAAATCCTGTTTGGCGCGGCCTGGGCGACGGCATGACGAAGGTCTTGCGCCCGGCTTGCCGGGCGGTTCGTTCCTCGTCGTCGCTCTCGTCGCAAATGCGCCAAAGCATCAGGCTCCTCAATTACAAACAGGAATTCATAATATCATGCCCCGCCTGCGGGCGCCAACCAAATACACGGCATGCATATGGCCTCGATCACAGATGCGTCAATTCCGGTTTCCCCGGCTGACAGGGCGCGGCGATGCCGTTAGGTTTAATCCAACGGCAGTAGAATTGAATTGGAAGGAACCATGAATATGCGTTGGATGGCAGGGCTGGTTGCGGTCGCCGTTCTTACCCTCGCGGCGCCTGGCTGGGCAGGGGAGAAACTGGACTGGAAGCAGGTCACGGAAAAGGCCCGCGGGCAGGAAGTGTTCTGGAACGCCTGGGGCGGCGACGAGCGGATTAATGCCTATATCGCCTGGGTGGGGACCCGCGTAAAGGCCGAATACGGCGTCACCCTGCGCCACGTAAAACTGTCCGACACGGCCGAGGCGGTGCGCAAGGTGCTGGCGGAAAAGACCGCCGGCCGGAACGAGGGCGGCACGGTCGACCTTATCTGGATCAACGGCGAGAACTTCAAGGCGATGAAGGACCAGGGCCTGCTGTTCGGCCCCTTCGCCGAGCAACTGCCGAATTTTCGCCATGTGGATGTCGAGAACAAACCGACCACGCGGCTGGACTTCACCGTGCCGACCGACGGGCTGGAGGCGCCCTGGGGCATGGCCAAGCTGAATTTTGTCCATGACAGCGCCGTTGTCGCGAACCCGCCGCGCGATATTGCCGCGATCCTGGAACATGCCAGGGCCAATCCGGGCCGCGTCGCCTATCCCGCGCCGCCGGATTTTATCGGCACTACATTTTTGAAGCAGGCGCTTTACGAGTTGGCGGCGGACCCGGCGGTGTTGCAGCAGCCGCCCGGCGATAATTTCGACGCGGTGACGGCGCCGCTCTGGGTCTGGCTCGACGCGCTGACGCCAAATCTGTGGCGGTCGGGCAAGGTCTATCCCAAGAACGGCCCGGCGCTGATCCAGTTGCTCGACGACGGCGAGGTGGATTTCGCGATTTCCTTCTATCCGTCCGAGGCTTCCTCGGCGATAGCGTCGGGCAAATTGCCGGCAACGGCGCGGACTTTCGTGCTGGACCGGGGCACCATCGGCAACACCCATTTTGTCGCCATCCCCTACAACGCCAACGGTCGCGAGGGCGCGATGGTGGTTGCCGATTTCCTGATGTCGCCCGAGGCCCAGGCCCGCAAGGAAAACACGGAATACTGGGGCGACAACACGGTGCTGGCGGTGGGCAAGCTGGACGCCGCGGGCCGCAAGCTGTTCGACGATCTGCCGCGCGGCGCCGCCACCCTGGCGCCCGACGAGTTGGGTCTCACACTGCCCGAACCTCATCCCGACTGGATGACCCGGATCGAGAAAACCTGGCTGTCACGTTACGGGTCGTAGGACAGCCATGCTCCGCTGGTTTCCCGCGTTGACGCTGGTCCTGTTTCTGGGGCCGGTGGCGGCGGGGCTGATCGGGACCTGGGCGCCGGCGTTCGGGTTCCTGCCGTCGCTGGGCGGCAGCGGGTTTTCGCTGGATCCCTGGCGGCAGCTTTTCGCCCAGCCGGGCCTGGGCAAGTCCCTGGCCCTGACACTCGGCACCGGCTTTGCCGCCACCCTGATCTCGCTGGCGATCGTTCTGGGCTTTCTGGCGTCCTGCCATGGCCGGCGGCCGGTCGTGTTCGTCCGAAAGCTGTTGGCGCCGTTGCTGGCGGTGCCCCATGTGGCGGTGGCCATCGGGTTTGCCTTTCTGGCCTCGCCCAGCGGCTGGGCGGCGCGGCTGGTCTCGCCCTGGCTCACCGGCTGGGACCGGCCGCCCGACATCGCCACCGCGCCAGACGTCTTTGGCATCGCGCTGGTCTGCGCCATGGTTTTGAAGGAAGTTCCGTTCCTATTGCTGATTACGCTGGGGGCGCTGGGTCAGGCGCCGGTGGATCGCACGCTCGCCATCGCCCGTTCGATGGGTTACGGGCCGGCGACGGCCTGGCTCAAAACGGTGCTACCCCTGGTCTGGCCGCAGATACGCCTGCCGGTTTTCGCGGTGCTGGCCTATTCGCTGTCTGTGGTGGATATGGCGTTGGTGCTGGCGCCCGGCACGCCGCCGCCGCTGGCGCCCCGCATATTGCGCTGGTTCAACGATCCGGAACTGGGTCGGCATTTCCTGGCCGCCGCCGGCGCGAGCCTGCAGTTTATGCTGGTCGCCGGCTCCATCGCCTTGCTCTATGGCGGTGAGCGCCTGGCGGCCTGTCTGGGCCACCGCTGGATTGCGGCGGGCGGGCGTGGGCATTCCGGAGGCGTTGGGCGCCGGGTGGGCATGGCGGCGATGCTGATGGTCTTCGCCACCGGCCTGGTCGGTATCCTGGGCATGGCGATCTGGTCTCTGGCGTGGCGCTGGCGCTGGCCGGATGTCTTGCCCTCGGCCTGGACCGGCGGCAACTGGATGCGCCAGGCCGATGCGCTGGCCTGGCCGGGCTGGACCACCGTGACCGTCGCCTTCGCCGCGGCCCTGGGCGCCATTGCGCTGGTTCTGGGCTGTCTGGAGAACGAGCAGCGCAACGGGGTTACCCCGGGCTCGCGCGTGCTGTGGCTGATCTATGCACCCCTGCTGGCGCCACAGATAGGGTTTCTGTTCGGGGTGCAGGTGCTGTTCATCTCGGCCGGGCTGGACGGAAGTTGGATGGCGCTGGTCTGGGGGCATCTGCTGTTCGTGGTGCCCTATGTGTTTCTGGCCCTGGCCGACCCCTGGCGCCGCCTTGACGAGCGTTACGCGCGGACGGCCCGCTGCCTCGGCGCCTCGCCCAACCGGGTGTTCTGGCGGATCAAGCTGCCGATGCTTCTGCGGCCGGTTCTGTTCGCGCTGGCCGTCGGATTTGCGGTCAGCGTCGGCGAGTATCTGCCCACGGTATTTGCCGGCGGCGGCCGCTTCGCCACCCTGACGACCGAGGCTGTCAGCCTGGCCTCGGGCGGTGACCGGCGGGTGATCGGCGTCTACAGTTTCCTGCAGGCGTTGCTGCCCTGGATCGGTTTCATGCTGGCGATCGGCGTGCCCGCATGGTTCTATCGGCAAAGACGCGGCATGAAGGTATTTACGGTATGACTCGCGATGGAAAATTACGTTTGCGGGATGTAACCGTGGCGCTGGATGGCCAGCCCCTGATCGCGGGGTTGTCGCTTGTCGTGGCGCCCGGCGAGGTGGTGACCGTGATGGGCGCCAGCGGGTCGGGCAAGTCGACGCTGCTGTCCTGGATCTGCGGCTCGGTCGATCCGGTGTTTGCGATAACCGGCCACGTCTTACTGGATGGCCAGGACATCACCCGGACGGCGCCCGAGGCGCGCCGCGTCGGCATACTGTTTCAGGACGATCTGCTGTTTCCCCATCTGTCGGTTGGCGAAAATCTGGCCTTCGGCATACCGCGCGGCGTGGGCCGCGATGATCGCCGCGCGCGTGTCGCCGATGCGCTGGCCGAGGCGGAGCTTTCAGGCTTCGAGGATCGCGACCCGGCGACCCTGTCGGGCGGGCAGCGGGCCAGGGTCGCGCTGATGCGCACCCTGATGGCCGAACCCAAGGCGCTGCTTCTGGACGAGCCCTTCTCAAAGCTCGACGCCGCCTTGCGCGATCGTATTCGCCGCTTTACCTTCGACCATGCCACCGAGCGCGGCCTGCCGACACTGCTGGTGACCCACGACCCGGACGATGCCGCCGCCGCGGCCGGCCCGATTATCGACATTGATATTGCGCCATGCTGAGCTACCGTCACGGCTTCCATGCGGGTAACTGGGCGGACGTGCAGAAGCATTCGGCGCTGGCATTGCTGCTCAACCATCTGCGGCGCAAGGACAAGCCGTTTTGCATTCTCGATGCCTTCGCCGGCGATGGTGTTTACGACCTTGCCGCGCCCGAGGCCCGGAAAACCAGCGAATTCCAGGAGGGCATTGCCAAAATCTGGCAGCGCCGGGATGCGCCGGCGGGCACGGACTGGTATCTCGACCGGGTCCGGGCGCTGAACTCGGAAGATATGCTGTCGCGCTATCCCGGCTCGCCCGCGCTGGCCCGGGCCGCGCTCAGGGTAACCGATCGGTTGATCCTGGGTGAATTGCATCCGGCGTCGCACCAGACTCTTAAACGCTGGGCGGCGCGGAGCCGACGGATCGCCCTGCATCGGCGTGACGGCATCGAATTTCTGGATGCCCTTATACCGCCCCCGATCAGGCGGGGGATGGTGTTGGTCGATCCGGCATACGAAGTTAAGGACGAGTATGAAACATTGCCCCCCGCCCTGGCCCGGGCGATGAGCAAATGGCGGGAAGGAATATACGCCGTCTGGTATCCGGTGTTGCCGGCTGGCCGGCACGCGGCGATGATCGAGGCGCTGGCCCGCCTGCCCGCGCAAGCGGGTATCCTGCGGGCGGAATTATCTCCACCCAGCCCGCCGGCGGCCGGAATGCAAGGGTCCGGCATGATTATCGTCAACCCGCCCTGGCGGTTCGCCGAGGACATTGCCGCGGCCGGAGACTGGATCGCCCGGGCCCTGTGGGGCGACCCGCCGGGCCGGCATAATGTCCAGTGGCTCGCCGAACCCAGGGCCTGATACATCAAGGCGGGAGGCGCCGGGAGCATGCGCGGGTGTGGATGCGACACTCTGTCACCCGCTAATTTATCAATATTAGTATTTACTGATATTGATTTCACATAACCGAATGCGTATATTGATCGGTAACGGAAGCAGGCCGCCTGAACAGTTCGAACGGCCCGTCATTCAAACCGATCTGGAGAAGATTTTGACTATGAGTATTGACCGAATTGTCATGGCATTCGCCGGGACCGTGATCCTGGGGAGCCTGATTCTCACCCAGTATCATTCGCCGAACTGGTTGTTTCTCACCGGGTTCGTCGGCCTGAACCTGCTGCAGGCTTCGTTTACCGGGTTCTGCCCGCTGGCGAAGATCTTGAAAAAGCTCGGCGGGCGTCCGGGAGTCGCCTTCGAGTAACCTTTACGATTTCACTCATAAGCGCGCGTTCCTCTCTTTTCCTCCCAACGTGCTTATGTTCACTCTGGGGGCGGCCGCCAAGCCGCCCCTATTTTTGTGTGGAGGGTTTTCCCGCTTACGCGGAGCCGATCAACTCTTAAAAACTCTCAGAGTCTGGCCCGAAATATGTTGCTGTTTTCATTGGCGTTCGCCGAGTCGAATGCAAGGCGCGACCCGCGGGGCGATGCCCCC
>JADFVY010000061.1 GCA_015222795.1 Pseudomonadota bacterium
GCCAACCTGCTGGGCGGCGAGGGCGAGGGCTTCCGCATCGCCATGCAGGGGCTGGACGGCGGGCGCATCAATATCGCCGCCTGCTCGGTGGGCACGGCGCGCGCCGCGCTGGAGGCGGCCCGGGCGTACCTGAAGGAGCGCAAACAGTTCGGCCAGCCGCTGGCCGACTTCCAGGCGCTGCAGTTCCGCCTGGCCGACATGGCGACGGAGCTGGACGCGGCGCGGCTGATGATGTTCCGCGCGGCCGCCGCGGTGGATGCGGGCGAGGCCGACGCCACCATGTATTGCGCCATGGCCAAGCGCTTCGCCACCGATGTGGGCTTCAAGGTCTGCAACGAGGCGCTGCAGCTTCATGGCGGCTATGGCTATCTCAAGGATTTCCCGCTGGAGCGCCATGTCCGCGACGTGCGGGTGCATCAGATACTGGAAGGAACCAACGAAATCATGCGGATGATCATCGCGCGCCGGCTGTTGCGCCAATGACCGGCAATTCAGACATTCTGTTCGAGGCGCAGGGCGCGCTGGGCCTGATCACGCTGAACCGGCCGAAGGCGATGAACGCGCTGACGCTCGATATGATCCATGCGATGACCGAACGGCTGGGCGAATGGGCCGGGGACCCGGACATCGCCGCCGTGCTGATCCATGGCGCGGGCGACAAGGCGTTTTGCGCCGGGGGCGACGTGCTGGCGCTGATCCGGCCCGACAACGCGGCCTTTATCGAGGGGTTCTTCCGCGACGAATACCGCCTCAACCGCATGATCTTCCGCTATCCCAAGCCCTATATCGCGCTGATCGACGGCATCGCCATGGGCGGCGGGGTCGGGGTTTCGGTGCATGGGCGCTATCGCATCGCCACCGAGCGCACGCTGTTCGCCATGCCGGAAACCGGAATCGGCATGTTCCCGGATGTCGGCGGGACCTATTTCCTGCCGCGCCTGGCCGGCGAGATGGGTCTGTATCTGGGATTGACCGGGGCACGCTTGCGCGCGGCCGATTGCGTCCATGCCGGGCTGGCCGAGGCGTTTGTTTCGATGGACCGTCATGGCGATCTGCTGGCGGGCCTGGCCGACGGGCGCTGGCCCGAGACGCTGCTGGCGGACTTGGGCGATGGCTCGGGCGGGGAGGCTGGCGGGGAGGCGGGCGAAGCGCCGATCGCCGGGAACCGCGAAAGCATCGACCGCTGTTTTTCCGCCGGTTCGGTGGATGAAATCATGGATCGGCTACGTGCCGAGGCCGGCGAATGGGCGGTGAGTACCCTGGCCGCGATGGGCCGCATGTCGCCCACGGCCCTGAAAATCGCCTTCCGGCAGATCCGCGAGGGCCGTGATCTGGACTTCGAGGATTGCATGATGCTGGAATACCGTCTCAGCCAGCGCGTCATCCCGGGCCATGATTTCCGCGAGGGCGTGCGGGCGCTGCTGGTGGACAGGGATATGAGCCCGCAATGGGCGCCGCCGACGCTGGCGGCCGTAACGGACGACGCAATCGATGGCGTATTCGCGCCGCTGCCGGGGGGCGACCTCAGCTTCCCGGACTGACTTTGAACGCAGGGAGAAGACCATGGCGACTATCGGATTTATCGGGCTCGGTAATATGGGCGGGCCGATGGCGGAGAATCTTCTCAAGGCCGGGCACAAGCTACGGGTCTTCGACCTCGCAAAGGCCTCCGTCGACAAGGCGGTGGCGGCCGGGGCGACGGCGGCCGCCAGCGTGGCCGAGGCGGCGAAGGGCGTGGAGGCGGTGATTACCATGCTGCCCGCCGGCCCGCATGTGCGCGCGGTCATGCTGGAAGAGGGCGCGCTGGCCAATGCGGACAAGGGAACGCTTTTCATCGAATGTTCGACCATTGACGTCGATACCGCGCGCGCCATGCATGGAGCAGCGGCGGAGCATGGCATGGAGATGGTGGATGCGCCGGTCTCTGGCGGCACCACGGGCGCGGCGGCGGCGACGCTGACCTTCATGGTGGGCGGATCGGAGTCCGCATACGAGATCGCCAGGCCGATCTGCGAGAATATGGGCAAGGCGGTGGTCCATGCCGGCGGCGCGGGTAACGGCCAGGCCGCCAAGATCTGCAACAACATGATTCTGGGCGTCACCATGATCGGCGTCTGCGAGGCGCTGGTGCTGGCCGAGAAACTGGGACTCGACCATCAGAAGCTGTACGACATCAGTTCTCAATCGTCAGGGGCCTGCTGGTCGCTAAATACCTACTGCCCGGTGCCGGGGCCGGTGCCTACTTCGCCGGCAAACAACGACTACAAGCCGGGATTCGCCGCCGCAATGATGGAAAAAGACCTGAAACTGGCGCAGGCCGCGGCACAGAGCACCGGTGCGGCGACCCCGATGGGGGCCGCGGCGCTGGCTTTGTACGGACTTTTTCTTAATGCCGGCCAAGGGGAAAAGGACTTTTCCGGGATTATTAAAATGATTCGCGGCAATTAATCAGATCAATTAAATGAATTTTAAGGAGTATCGGCCAGATTAGGCGAAGCGAAAGTGGTTCGGGACACTTTGTTTCGGGTTCGGATCATTTTAAATTTGGACAAACAGAAAGAATGTGGGCCAGCGGTGATTGAACAATATCTGGAATCCATCCACCTGATCGAACGTCTTCATCGGCAGTTTCTTGAAGTGGTCAAGGGGGAGCTTGAACGGCAGGACATCCAGGACGTGAACAACGTCCAGGCGGTGATCCTGTATAATATTGGCAAGGACGAGTTGACTGTCGGCGAGCTGACGAACCGGGGCTATTATCTCGGCTCGAACGTTTCCTACAACGTCCGCAAGATGGTCGAGAACGACTACCTTATTCAGGAACGATCGACTCATGACCGGCGTTCGGTGCGTGTGCGCCTGTCGGAAAAGGGCATCACCCTGCATGAGCTGCTGGACAACATGTTCGGGGCCCAGGCCGAGAAGCTGGGCACCGACATCACCACGCCCCAGGATCTGGACAACGCCAACGCGCTTCTACGCAGGTTGGAGCGTTTCTGGATCGCCGCCATGAATTTCCCGGTTCGCGCCAGTTTCTAGAGCCGATCCGGGTTGATTGGAATCGCCTTTGGCGATCCACCAACCCGGTGAATCGGCTCGCTCTTTGTGGTGTAGAGCGGA
>JADFVY010000470.1 GCA_015222795.1 Pseudomonadota bacterium
CATCAGCACCGGGTAGCCGACGAACTGCATGGCGCTGACATACCATAACCGCTTTTCCCGCAGCACCTGGCCCAGCCCGGCAATAACCTGTTGCGTCGTCTCGGGCCTGCGCCCCAGCGCGGGATGGCCCGGCGGCGCATCGCGGGTCACGGCGTAAAGCAGTATCGCCATGCCCACGGTGATCGCCGCCATGCCGACGAAGGAACCGCGCCAACCGATCGCCTCGGCGGATGCCGCCAACGGCGTGGTCGCCAGCAGGTTGCCGATGCCACCGACGGAAAAAATCAACGCCGCCAGCGTGCCGAACCGGTCCTGCGGGAACCAGCGGGCGAAAACCACCATCGATCCCATAAGCCCCGCCGCGCAACCCACCCCCATCAAACCGCGCGCGAAAGCCAGGCTGGCCTCGCTCTCGCTCATGGCGAAGATCACCGAGCCCACCACTGCCAGCATCAACAACGCCGGCATCACGATGCGCGGCCCGAACCGATCCAGCAACACGCCCGTCGGCACCTGCATCAGGGCGAAGGTCAGGAAAAAGACCCCGGTAATCGCCCCCATGGACTCGTGCGAAATGGAAAGCTCCGCCATCAGTTCCGGCGCGATCACGGCGTTGGCGGACCGGTAGAACTGGCTGGCCACATAGCCGGTGCACAGCGCCGCGACGATGACGATGCCGGCGCGCGGGGATGCGGTCTGGCTCATGCTCAGTATCCAGCCTTCGGGTCGACAATATTGGTTGGCGGCTCGCCACGCCGGATGCGGTGAATATTTTCGATGACCTGGCGCACCGCGCTGTCCGGATCCGTCAGGCTGGCGTTGTGCGGGGTGATCGTCACTCGCGGGTGGCCCCAGAAAGAATGATCGGCCGGCAACGGTTCCTCGCGGAACACATCCAGCGTCGCCTCTGACAATCGCCCGGACTCCAGCGCCGCCAGGATATCCTCCTCGACCTGATGACCGCCGCGCGCCGCATTGATCAGGCTGGCGCCCCTGGGCAGTTTTTCGAACAACCCGGTATTCAATATGCCTTCTGTCTCGGTCGTCAGCGGCAGCAGGCAGACCAGTATTTCCGAGTGCGCCAGGAAGGCGTCCATTCCGAAATCTCCATGAAAAGACTCGACACCAGGGATATCCTTGGGCGTCCGCGACCATCCCGCCACATCGAATTCCAGCGCCGCCAGCGCCAGTGCGGCCGCGCGGCCGAGCTCGCCCAGCCCCATGATACCAACCTTGCGCGACGGTGCGGTGGGAACCTCGATCATCTCCCATTTTTCCGCGCGCTGGTTCGCCTCCATCTCGCGCTGGCGGCGGTGATGGCGCAGAACATGGAGCACGACATATTCGGTCATGCCACGTGTCAGCTCAGGCTCAACCATGCGCACCACCGGCACCCCTTCGGGCAGTTCCGGGTCGCTGAAAAGATGATCAACCCCGGCGCCGACCGAAAAAATCGCCTTCAGATTCGGAAATCCGCGCAATACGCCGCGCTCCGGCTTCCAGACCACCGCAAATTCTATGTCGGCGATGTTGCCGGGCGCGTCCCACATACGGATATCGAGCTCCGGCATCTGTCTCTGGAAAGCCGCGCCCCAGGCGGCGGCGCGCGCCGCATCGGTGCGGAAAATCAGCGCCATGATTTACGCCCGGCCAAGCCGGCCATCAATAACCGTCTTCCGGGTGGGCGATGTTCGGCAGGGGCTCGCCGTTACGGAAACGCATGATGTTTTCGGCAACCGCCTTCGCCGCCGTTTCCGGGAAGGGGTCACCGCCGGAATGTGGGGTAACGGTGATTTTCGGATGGGACCAGAAGGGGTCGCCGGCTGGCAGGGGTTCGGTACGGAACACATCCAGCGTCGCCTGGGAGATCTGGCCCGATTCCAGCGCATCAAGCAGGTCTTGCTCGACGAGCTGGTCACCGCGTCCGGCATTGATAAGGCTGGCGCCCCTGGGCATTTTGGCGAAGAGGTCGGCGTTTAGCAGGTTTTCCGTCTGCGGTGTCTTGGGCAGAATGGAGACCAGGATGTCGGAACGTGCCACGAGGTCGCCTAACTGGTCCGGCCCATGAAAGGGTTCCACACCGTCCACCTGTTTCGGGCTGCGCGACCAGCCGGCGAGCTGGAAGCCGATCGGTTTCAGCATCCCGGCCGCGGTTCCGCCCAGCACGCCCAACCCCAATATGCCGACCCGGCGAGTCCAGGCCGGCGGGGCGAAATATTCTTCCCAGACCTTCGCCCTTTGCTGTTCGGCGAAGCGCAGCTGGTCCTTGTGATGGCGCATCACGTGCAGCACGATATATTCCGCGACCCCGGCGGTCAGCGAGGGTTCGACCATGCGCACCACCGGCACGTCGGGCAGGTCGGGGTCGTAGAACAGATGATCGACGCCAGCTGCCAGCGAGAATATCACCTTCAGATTCGGGAATTTCGCCAGCCCGCCCGCCGGCGGCTTCCAGCACAGCGCCATGTCGATTTCCGCCGGATCGCCCGGCTCCTCCCAGACCCGGAAGTCGAGGTCGGGGATATGCTTTTTCAGCTCCGGACCCCACACCTCGGCGGGGTTGATCGGGGAATAGAATATCAGTGCCATGCAAACGCTTCCTACGTACTTACGACGCCGCTCTCCACCGCTTTCAATTCGAAGGCGGCGGCCATCAGCGCCTGGGTATAGGGGTCTTTCGGATTGTCGAATATCTCATCGGCCGAGCCTTTTTCCACCACCTTGCCGGCGCGCAGCACGATGACGTCGTCGGCCAGCGCGCGCACGACCTTCAAATCATGGCTGATGAACAGGTAGGCCAGCTGGTGCTTTTCCTGGAGGTCGCGCAGCAGGTCGACAATCTGCGCCTGCACCGACATGTCCAGCGCCGAGGTCGGCTCGTCCAGCACGATGAAGCGGGGTTTCAGCACCAGGGCGCGGGCGACGGCGATGCGCTGGCGCTGGCCGCCGGA
>JADFVY010000471.1 GCA_015222795.1 Pseudomonadota bacterium
CAGCATCGCCCGCGCGCCCCCTCCTGCCGGGGAAACGGGAAACACGATCCCAAGGGTGCTATTTACCTGATACACAACACTAGGCATATTTCGCTATTGTGTATTGGGGCCGACTATCCTATCCCCGCATATCTAATATCAATGACATTCATTCGCGACGATAATGTTCCATTGTTTTAATTTTTTATGAGCTTCTCGGGGGAGCGATAAGATGAGCGACGAAAAACACGAAAATGAACTGGATCATGGGGCGGCGATCGTCCGCGGGTTCATGTACCGGGCGCTGGAGATCATGGCCCGCGACCTGCATGAACGCGCCGCCGGGGCGGATGGCGCGCTGAATGACAACGCGGTCTCGGCCTCGCTGGCCAGCATGAAGGACCCCAAGTCTCCGGTCATGGGCGCCATCTGCCGCGCGGCCTGGAAGGAATGCGAGGGACTGTTCGAGTCCGAAGCCCGCAAGGAGGACCGCAAGGCCCCCTTCGAACGATTGATGGTCTGGCCCTTCGCCAGGCTTCTGCCGGCCGGTGGCAACCAGGATGGCGAGGCGAGCACGATCTCGCGGCGGATCATCCCCGGCTATCTGGCCGCGATAGAGGATATGGTCGGTCCCGTCGTCTACGGGCGCCAGCAGGAACGCTGCCGGGAACTGGTGCAGGGCATCCGCAACAAACGCGGCGGCGCCTTCACCTGGGACGATGTCTATGGCGAGACCATGGCGCGCGTCATCGTCGATGATGTACTGATTACGCTGGCCATGGAGTTCCAGGAGTTCGAGGAACAGCGCGACTGGTTCATCGGGCTGGTGAACGACGCCATGCCCCTGCCAACCAACGGAGCGGGCGCCGCATCGGCCCTTGACGACGATGGTTTCAAGGCCATCATGCAGGCGCTTTTTGCCGATCTGGCCCGACAGTTGGAGACCGACGACGGCGACGCCATGATTGCCGCCAGATTCAACCGGGCTGCGGTGGACCGGGTTGTAACCTTCCTGAAAGAACTGGACGAGACCGGCGAGGAATGAACCTCTTAAATGGCATTTTAGACATTCCGCCGCACATTACGGAAATCTTTACGAATTCCCGTTAATATTCTCCTTTGGAGTTAAATAAAAACCCGCTGAACAGGCGTGCATTGGCCCTAAAGGCTATGCCGCCGGTTACAAAGGGATAGGGACAAATGGGAATGATGGATTACGATGGGCCGGAATTGGGTCCCGGTCCCACAAGATTGAAGAGTCTGGCGCAGATTCTGCTGGAACGGGTCGCCGATCATTTGTGCGACGCCGCGGCCAACTCGGGCGGCAAGCTGGACCCGGCTGGAATTCAGGCGTCGCTGGACGAGTTTCACCGGCGGTCCGATCCCGATATCACCGATTTTTACCGCACCGGCTGGAACGAATGCCTGGCCGTGATCGACGAAGTTCGGCGCGAAAGCAGCCGCCGGATGCCGTTCGAGCGCCTGATGGTGAAGTCTTTCGCGCCCCTCCTGCCCTCCGCGCACCAGCCGGTGGAACCCGGCCAGGGGCTGTCGCGCCGTGTTCTTCCCGGATTCCTATCGTCCCTGCAACAAATGCTGGGCCCCGTGCTGCTGGAACAATATCAGAATCGCTGCCGGGAACTGGTGCGCATCATCCAGACCGCGCGTGGCAACGATTTCGAGTGGGAAGACGTCTATACCGATCCCACCAGCCAGGTCATCGTCAACGACGTGCTGGTTCATATCAGCAAGCATTTCGCGGATTTCGACCGTCGGCAAACCTGGCTGATCGGCGTGATCGCGGGAGAAATGTCGCTTGGCGAGGACGCGGTTGAGCGCGACTGGTGTTTCCGCGAGGCCGAATTCCACATGCTGATGACGGCCCTGTTCAAGCCCTTGCGCGGTCAAATCGAAACCGGCGAGGGCCAGCAGCGCATCAAGGATCGTTACGGCACGGTTGCCAGCGAAACGCTGACCGAACTGTTCGCCGAGTTGGACCGCCCCCACAACGTAACCACCCTGAAACGCATCGCACCGTGATATATACCAAGGCTTGCTGATACTACTTCACGGCAATTTCGGCCGCGCCACAGAGTGGCGAACTTGTGACCAACCAGGACAAGTTCGCCATTAACGCGCCCTGTTCTCGCCAACAGGCTCCGGTAGCATCCTTTCCATTATCTGCACCATTGCCGCGCTTATTCTGCGGCAGAAATCGATATTGGAAAGGAATTGTCATGGGGGGGTTAATTTTTCGCGGCGTGGCCGCAATGTTCGTTCTGGCCGCTCTCGGCGGCTGTGAATCGTCGCAAGGGTTCGACCGTGGCCGGATGAGCGAGCAACTGTCCGCCGGCGCGCAGAAAGCCACGGATGAAGAAATTTCCCGGATCATGGGATTACAGCCACAACTGGATTTCCCGATCCGGCTGGCGATTTATGTCAAGCCCCGCGAATATTACTGGCACGATCCGGTCTGGCGAATTGAGGACATCGATGCCGAGTGGGTGGAAACGTTAAAGCGCGATGGGCTGGTTACGGCCATCATACCGATCGTCGAATCGACGGTTACGGGCGACAACATAGCCGATATCCGCCTGGCCGCCGCACGCCATGGCGCCGACGCTGTTCTGGTCCTTGAGTCGGTATCCGATGTGGACCGCTACAACAATCCGCTGGGCATAACCTATTTCACGATCGTCGGGGCCTGGCTGATTCCCGGCACCCATTCCGACGCTCTGGTCATGATGAGCGGTTCGCTGTGGGACGTGCGGAACGGATATCTATACGCCACCATGCAAACCGAGGGCGAGGCAAGCGATTTCGGCCCTGCCTTCTTGCTGGAGGACTACAAGGTGGTGGCCGAGGCGCATCGCGCGGCGCTGACGGCGATTGAGGCGGAAATCGCGAAACGGCTCCATAATATTGCACCCAAGGCCGTGCCATGACCAGGAACCTGTTCCATGCGCTTGCCGCGCTTGCCGCGCTTTCAGTCCTGACCGCCTGCAACCCCCATAACTACCGTGGCGGAAGGGAAATACCACTCTCCACGATCGCGGCGTTGCCGCCCGCCGAACTCGACGCGCGGATCGCCGATGCGCTGGCGACCCAACCCGAACTGCCGCCAATGCCCATGCTGCTTGCCGTCGCGGGCACCGCATGGAGCTATCGCCGAATTATGCCGGTCGATAGCAAATCGGAAGACGACAACTGGCTTGCGCCGCTGCATGATTCCGGGCTGATCGACATCGATATCGAGATACTGCCGGACTACGATAACGGGCCGGAGGATATTCTGGCCGCGGCGGTCCGCGGCTGGGCCGGGGCACTGCTGATGGTCCACGAACGCGTCGACGCGCAGGACGCCAGCACGCCGTTTGCCGCGCTCTACCCCACTATCCTGGGCATGGCCGTCTCACCCGGCAGCTATCGACAACGCACCGTAGTGCTGGATGCTACCCTATGGGAACCCAAGACTGCCCGACCGTTCTTTTCAATCACGGTCACCGGCTCGGACTGGTCCTTCGGGCCCCTATTCTGGGTTGAGCGATATGACGTGACCGATGCCGCGAGGCGTGCGGCCTACAAGGAACTGGCAAAACGACTGGTCGAAAAACTCGGCGGACAAAGCTCCGGAACTACTCCGGGGCGTCCTCGTCGCGGCGGCGGAGCAGAAATTCGCGGCCTACCTTGACGCGCTCCTTGCCGTCATACTCGATGATGTCGGCTGTGGCGTAGGTTTCCGACCAGCGATCCGGCAGGTACGAGCCGGTGCCGACCACATCGACCGGGGCGTTCGCAATCGCCATGGTCTTGCATTTATGCGGGCCGAAGCCGCTGGACGCAACAATGCGGACCTTGTCGAACCCCGCCTCGTCCAGCCGTTCGCGCATATACCAGATGGCGGCGGCCGAAACGCCGGGGCCAACCAGATCGCGCAATTCTTCCTCGGTACGATAGCCACGAATGGCGCGCGGCACATTGCGGTCCAACACGCCATACGAAGCCGTCGGGTCCAGCCCCTCGCAGAAGCGCGAGCCCGGCGTATCGAGCCGCACGGCGATCTTGCCCGCCGCCGAAAGCTCCGGAAAGCGCCCGCATACTTCGAGCGAGTCGGCGACTTCCATGCCAAAATAATCGACCAGCACAGTAAGATCCTGGTCCGGGTAGGTCTCGTGAAACATCTCGGCGGCGCGCAGCGTTGAGCCGGCATAGCCGATCAGCGCATGCGGCATGGTGCCCAGCCCGCGATCCAGCCCGAAATAATGGGCCGTGGCGTCGGTGGCGTTGCCGATGAAACCGACGGCACCTTCCTTCTGTTTCGCCCGCCTGGAGCCGACGGAGGCCGCATAGGCCATCAGGTCCGCCATTTCCGTGCCCGCGCAATGGCGCGCATCCATGGCCAGAAACGCGACCTTGGGCAAATCCATGCACATGGCCGCCGCATTGTAGGCCGCCACGCAGGCAGGCCCCAGCTTCTGCAATAAAAGCGTTTCCAGATCGACCAGCAAGGCCAGAGGCCCGGTCACATACATCAACGCCTCGCCGGCGCCGACCCATCGACCCTCTTCGTATCGCAGATCGATCTCCACCGCCGCGCCACGCGCGTCGGCCACCCGCTTCAGCCAATCGATGGCCAGCCTGGGCGCCGAGACCACCGGACGGCGCATGAAGATGGCATAGGTCACCGTGCAATCGCCGAATTTCTCGACGATCCCGCGGGTGCGGTTGAAATAGGCGTCGGTCCAGTCGCCGATCGCGTCAGGCTTCGGCGTCATGGTTCCCTCCAACCCTTTCAGGAAGCGGCCGCCATGCGGGACCGCCGGCCGGCATGCTGTTCCTTCAGCGAATCCGCGATCAGGAAGGCCAGTTCAAGTGACTGACTGGCATTCAGGCGCGGGTCGCAATAGGTGTGGTAACGCGCCGACAGATCCTCGGCCGTGATTTCCTGCGCGCCGCCCAGGCATTCGGTAACATCCTGGCCGGTCATCTCGAAATGCACGCCGCCGGCATAGGTCCCTTCCTGGCGATGGACCTCGAAGAACCCGCGCACCTCTTCCAGCACCCGGTCGAAGGGCCGTGTCTTGTAACCGCTGGTCGCCTTGATGGTGTTGCCGTGCATGGGATCGCAGGACCACACCACGTTGCGCCCCTCGCGCGCCACCTTGCGCACCAGCGCCGGCAGCACATCGCGGACCTTGTCATGGCCCATGCGGCTGATCAGGGTCAAGCGGCCCGGGTCGTTCGACGGATTCAGGATGTCTATCAGGCGGATCAGTTCGTCCGGATCGGCGGTCGGACCGACCTTGCAGCCGATCGGGTTATGGACGCCACGCAGGAATTCCACATGGGCGCCGTCCAACTCGCGGGTGCGCTCGCCGATCCACAGCATATGGGCCGAACAATCGTACCAGTCGCCGGTCAGGCTGTCCTGACGGGTCAGCGGCTCTTCATAGGCCAGCAGCAGGGCCTCGTGGCTGGTGTAGAAGCTGGTCTCGCGGATCTGCGGCACGCTTTCCGCCGTCACGCCGCAGGCTTCCATGAAATCCAGCGATTCGGCGATGCGGTTCGACAGTTCCTCGTAACGCTCGCCCTGGGGGCTGCCATCGACAAAGTCCAGGTTCCACTGATGCACCTTGTGCAGGTCGGCGAAACCGCCCTGGGCGAAGGCGCGCAACAAATTCAGTGTCGAAGCGGCCTGATTGTAGGCGCGCAGCATGCGCTCGGGGTCGGGCACGCGGCTGATCTCGTCGAAATCAATGCCATTGACGATATCGCCACGATAACTGGGCAGTTCCACGCCATCCTGGGTTTCGGTATCGGCCGAGCGCGGCTTGGCGAACTGGCCGGCCATGCGACCGACCTTGACCACCGGGCAGCCGCCCGCATAGGTCAGCACCACAGCCATCTGCAGCAGCACCTTGAAGGTATCGCGGATCGTATTGGCCCCGAATTCGGCGAAGGATTCGGCGCAATCGCCGCCCTGCAGCAGAAATGCGCGTCCCTCGGCCACGGCGGCCAGATCTTCCCGGAGGCGCCGGGCCTCGCCTGCAAATACCAGCGGCGGCTGCTTGGCGAGCGTCGCCTCGACCTCAGCCAGATGCTTGGCATCCGGATAGGTGGGCACCTGCCGGACAGTTTTGTTCTTCCAGCTTTGCGGCGTCCAATTCGCGGCCATTTGCTTACCCTCTTATTCTTTCAAAATCAGTCAATTGCGTTGTGGATGCCCGATATACGCTTTTGAGCCAAAGTTTTCCACAGGAAATGCGGCAATGCACAAAATCTGCACGTCTTGCACCCACTTCCCGCCACAATCTTAACGGAATGTCCACCCGCGTTCGGCAAAACTGCCGCGCGTAACAATTGATGGGGGTTGCCATGACCGACGCCACCGGCTTTTCGCCGTTCAAAAACCTGCTCTCCGGCCTGCTTCGCGCGCCATTGCGCTTTCCCGTCACACTGGCCTGCGCGGCCGGTTGGGCCGGCATCACCATCACCATGATACATAATTTCAATTTCCTCGGCCTCTCCCGGAACGACGTGGAGCAATGGCAGGTCTTTTTGATCGCCGGCCTGTTCCTGTCGCTGGCGGCCACGCTGTTCGCGGAAGGCCGGGGCTGGGACAAATTGCGATCGCTCGGTCTGGCGGCGGCGGCGATGGCGTTCGCCGGCCTCGTCGTCTACCTGCAAGACAGCTCGGACCCATGGGAAAGCCCGGCCTTCTATCTGCTCGCCCCCGGCGCCGGCCTGCTGATGATCGTCGCCCCCTTCCTGCGCCGGGGCGCCGACGACCGCGCGGCATGGGACTTCAACCTTGCAAGCGGGCTAAGCGTTCTGTTCGGCGGAATCGTGGCGGTCGGGCTGGGGCTGGGCGTTACAGCGGTATTGGGCGGCCTGGAAGAACTGTTCGGGCTGGATATCGACAGCGATTTTTACGGGGACAACTGGATAATCTGCATGAGCCTGATCTGGCCCTGGCAGACGCTCGCCGGCATACCCGGCGCCTGCGACGAGGCAGCCGGCAAGGCGCCGCCGCGCTGGACCGAATATGTGGTGTCCTGGATGTTGATCCCGCTGGCGCTGATATACATGTTGCTGCTCTATGCCTTCGCCGCTAAATCGCTGGTGACCTGGGAATTGCCGCAGGGCACCGTCGGTTGGCTGGTCGGCGGATTCGCGGCCTTCGGGCTGGCGGTATGGAGCGCGGCGAACCCCTTCCGCGAAACCGGTAATCGGCTGGCACGGCTCTATCACCGTTTCTTCCATTATGCGCTGGTCGTGCCGGTGATCCTGCTGGCCGTCGGCATCGGCGTGCGGGTCGCCGAATACGGCATCACCGAGAAACGCTATGCGCTGATCCTGCTGACCCTGTGGCTGGGCGGCATCGCGCTCTACGGCATCCTGGCCCGCCCGGCGCGGCTCGCCGTCGCACCCGCCGCCTTCGCGCTAATGCTGATCGCCGGCGCCGCCGGCCCGTGGGGCGCGACATCGGTATCGATCCGCAGCCAGATCGGCCAGCTTGAATCGATGCTGGCCGGGGCGGGCATCCTGGTCGATGGGAAGATCAATCCGGACGAGGGCGTGGCCGGCCCGAAGGAGGTAAAGCGGATCAGCAGCATCGTGCGCTATCTGCGCCGGGGCGGCCGGCGGGAAAATCTGGAAACATGGCTGGAAGAGGCCGGCGCCAAACCGGCGGGTGGCGAGAACAGCGAGGCGCTGCTCGCCCTCATGGGCCTCGACTATGTCGAGGAGTGGGAGAACGGTGACTATTTCTCCTATTCCGTCGGCGAGCCGGAGACCGTGGATATTTCGGGTTTCGACATCGCCCATAACATGGACTTCGCCGATATAACCGCAAGCGAGACGGTTTCCGCCGGCGACGGCGGCAGTTACGCGGTAAATTTTGACGGCCAGAACGTTACCGTTTTGGACACCGCCAACCCGGAAAGAAAAATCAGCTTCGACCTCACCGCCCTGGCTGAATCGGTTCGCGGGATCGACCTGAACTACAACGACCCGGAATCAACCAGCGCCATGACCCTGGAAGCCACCGAAAACGGCCTGCGCGTACGGCTATACGTCGAACATATAAACGGCCGCCGAACCGGCTTCGGCAACAACGACATAGATTACGGCTCAGGCCTGCTGCTGATCGGGCGGGGGGAGTAGCCCCCTACCCCGCCGCCTCGTCCCTCGCCCGCACCACCGGCTCTCTCATCGTCACGAACTCCTCGGCCGCCGTGGGATGTATCCCTACCGTGGCGTCGAACTGGGCCTTTGTTGCGCCCATCTTGATGGCGATGGCGAGGCCCTGGATGATCTCGCTCGCCTCCGGGCCGGCCATGTGGGCGCCGACGACGCGGTCGCTGGCCTTATCGACGATCAACTTCATGAAGCTGCGTTCCTCGCTGCCGGACAGCGTATGTTTCAGGGCCTTGAATTCCGAGATATAGACGTCCATCTCGCCATGCCATTCATGGGCCTGGGCCTCGGTCAGGCCGACGCTGGCCAGGGCCGGCTGGCTGAACACCGCGCTGGGGATGTCGGCATAATCGAAGGGTGCCGGGGTCTCGCCGAACAGATGGCGGGCCAGCCACATGCCCTCGCCCAGCGCCACGGGGGTAAGCTGCACCCGGTCGATCACATCGCCGATGGCGTGGATCGACGGCACGCTGGTGCGGAACGCCTCGTCCACCTTGATGGCGCCGTTTTCCGCCAGTTCCACGCCGACGGCCTCCAGGCCCAGACCTTCCGTCTTGGCGACGCGGCCGGTGGCATAGAGGATCAGGTCGGCGGCGATCTCGGAGCCGTCGCTCAGTTCGGCGCAAACCTCGCCGCCACGCTTCTCGATACATTCCACGGTACTGTTGAAGCGCACATCGATGCCCTTCTTGCGCATTTCGGTGGCCAGGAAATGGCGCAAATCGTCGTCGAAACCGCGCAGGAAATGGGGCCCGCGATAGAGCTGCGTCACCTCCGCGCCCAGCCCCTTCATGATGCCCGCGAATTCCACCGCGATATAGCCGCCGCCGACCACGACAACGCGTTTCGGAAATTCCTCCAGATAGAACATATCGTCGGAAATCGCGGCATGCTCGCGGCCCCTGATATCGGGCAGGAAGGGTTTGCCGCCGGTGGCGACCAGAATATGCTCGGCGGTAACTTGCCGCCCGGCGACCTCGACCGTATGAGCGTCCACCACCGTGGCGCGGCCGTCGATGATCTCGACCCCGGCATTCTTCAGGATGCGCTCGTAGATGCCATTCAGCCGCTCGATCTCGGCGTTCTTGTTGGCGACCAGGGTGGGCCAGTCGAACCGGCTCTCGCCCACGGTCCAGCCGAACCGCGCGGCATCCTCGAACTCCTCGGAAAAATGCGAGGCATAAACGAACAGCTTCTTGGGAATGCAGCCGATATTGACGCAGGTTCCGCCATAGAACCGATCCTCGGCGACAGCCACTTTGGCGCCAAGCTGGGCCGCGATGCGCGACGCCCGCACCCCGCCCGAACCGGCGCCGATGACAAAGAGATCATAGTCGAAACTGCTCATGCCGCCCCCGATGGATTAAAATATGCAGCCCTATAGATAAGGCGCGCGCGCCAGCGAGGCAAACAGGCGTCCTCTCACATATTCGTTAGTCACTACCCATGGCCCGAGACAGTTTACGCCAACGCCACGCGATCAATCCCCCGATCAGGCCGACCTGCAGCAACACCGGCAGGATCACCACGAACGGATGCCCCACGGGAGACGGTACAAGCACCGGGATCGCGTCTTCCAGCCCCACCGAAAACAGAATCACCGGCAGAATCCCATAGAGCACCGCGAAATAGACCAGCGTCGACAACAGCGCGCGCTTGGCCCGCCCGTCCATGGTCAGGATATGGAGTATCCCGATATCGCGCAGCAGGAACAGGAACAGCGCCGCCGCAAAGGCGCCGGCCGATCCGGCCGCGTCCGACAGGAACTTGTCCGCGGCATAATGATCGCGGTCTTCAATCAGCAGCGAGAAGACCACGACCAGGGCGGCGGTCGCCAGGGCCATTGCCAGGCCAGGCGCCCAGGACGGCAAGGAGCGCAGGATTTCGCGTGACGAACCCGACCGCGCCGTATCGCGCCAGCGCCGCATCCGGACAAACCCCTTCGGCTCGACAAAGGCAGCCAGCCAGGTCAGCCCCACGATCGCCACATGGGCGACAAAAAGCTGCAAGGTCGCCCTGCCGCCGGGAACATCGACCACGTCTCCGACGATCCCTTCGGACGCGAAGCCCGCCAGATATGC
>JADFVY010000472.1 GCA_015222795.1 Pseudomonadota bacterium
GACGCAATGTCGCAGGCCATAAACCCGGCCTCGCTGGCGCTGGTCGAAACGCAGTTCACCATCGACCTGTCGGTCTTCAGCCCGCGCCGCAGTTACGAGGTGACGGGCGACCCAAGCAACGATCCCGGTCCCCCGCCCGCATTCGGCCTCGGTCCCGGCAGTTTCGACAGCGACCAGAACTATTTTTATATCCCCTCGATCGGTAACGCCTGGGAGATCGACGATTCATCGACCTGGGGATGGGCGCTCTACGCAAATGGCGGCATGAACACGACATGGCCGGCCGAGGCTGTCTGCACGGTCGGCACGGGACCGTTCTGCGGCGGAAAGGCCGGGGTCGATCTCGGCCAGGCCTTCCTGCAATTCACCTACGCGCAGGAAATCTCGCCGCAGGTCTATCTCGGCATCAGCCCGATCATCGCGGTCCAGCGTTTCAAGGCCGAGGGCCTGGCCGCGTTTGGGCCCTCCTCGATCGATGACACCAAACTGACCGACAACGGCTATGACTGGTCCTATGGCTACGGCGCCAAGATCGGGATTCAGGCGGATATCGGGGCCGGCTTCAGCTTCGGGGCCGCCTACCAGACCGAAATGTTCATGACCGATTTCAAGGAATATTCGGGCCTGTTCGCCAATGGCGGCGAGTTCAATATTCCCGCGACGATACAAACCGGTTTCGCCTGGCAGGCGCAGTCGGGCTTTATCGTCGCGCTGGACTACAAGCGGATTTTCTATGGCGATATCGATGCCATTTCCAGCCCGATCGCCAAGCTGACCGGGAGCGGCATACCGCTCGGCAGTCCCGGCGGGCCCGGTTTCGGCTGGGAGGACGTCGATGTCGTCAAGCTCGGCCTCGAGGTTCCGGTGGGCTCGTCGGTCAGGCTGCGGGCCGGCGCCTCGCTGAATACCAATCCGATCCCTGAATCCGAGGTCATGTTCAACATCCTGGCCCCGGGCGTACAGGAACAACACTTCACCGCCGGGATGACATGGCAGATCGGCGATAACCACGCGATCAACTTCGCCGGCATGTATTCGCCGCCTTCCTCGGTGCAAGGCCCCAACCCCATGGAGCTTCTGGACCAGCAGACGATCGAGCTGGAAATGTCGCAATGGGAAGCGACAATCGGCTGGACCTGGAATTATTAAAACCACCGCCGTGCGTTAAATTAATATTTGCCCGGGGTGGAATGATTCCGCCCCCCGGTGACGTTTCCTCCCTTAACCGGAAAAATCCGGACTTCGTTCAATGGGAGGAAATATTGAGCAAACTGAAGATATCCATAGGCCCCGTGGAACTGCACGCGCGCCTTCTCGACACGCCGGCGGCGGAAGCAATCCGCAACGCCCTGCCCTTTTCGTCCGAGGCCCGGGTAAGCGACAGCATCGTATCCTTTTCCGCACCCGGCGCCGCACCTTTACGCAAATGCAGGCCCGGTAGCCGCCGCGCGGGCGATTTCGTGCTGTACCATGAAGACGCAGCCTGCGGCATCGATATCAGCAAGCTACCGTTCGTGCGCAGCAAGGACCGCGCCCCCCGCCGGGGTGGCAACGTATGGGCGCGCGCCATGGGCGACATCGCCGCGCTGAAACATGTCATCGACGGCGACCTCGTGGCGGTGGAAGCCATCGACTGATCCGGATGCGCGGGCGGCAGTCTCCGCCTCGCTATTGCCGCCAGGCGTCCGCAGGCGTTACAATTGCGCAATTGAACGTCCATGGGGCCGTCGCCTGGGGAGTTACCGTGCGCATACTTGTCGCTGACGATCATCAGCTGTTTCGTTCGGGACTGAGCTTGCTGCTATCGAACATCTATGATGATGTTACGGTGGTTGAGGCCGTCGATATCGAGACGGCGCTTGCCCGCATAGACAGCGAAAAACCGTTCGATCTGGTGCTGCTGGATGTGGCCATGCCGGGAATGGAAGGTATGGTGGGGTTGCGCCTGATTGTCGAGCGCATCCCTGAAACGCCCGTCGTCATGCTCTCGGCCATCGAAAACAGCGAAGACGTTTTCCGCGCCATACGCATGGGCGCGCGCGGCTATATCCTGAAATCTTCCAGCGAGCATGTGCTAGAGCATGCGATCTCGCTGGCCATGTCGGGCGAAACCTACATACCGTCCGGAATCTTCATGGACAGGCAGGGACACCTGGTTACGCCGGGCAGCCCCGTCGTCAACGATTACGATCCCGCCAATCCGCTCAACCAGTTGACCGTCCGGCAGCGCGACGTTCTGGCCCGCATGATGGACGGCTCCCCGAACAAAGAGATCGCGCGCGAACTCGGCCTGCTTGAAAGCACGGTCAAGGCACATGTCAAGGCGATCCTGAAGAAGCTGGGCGCCGCCAACCGGACCCAGGCCTCCATGATTGCGTCGCGGCATGGCCTGGAACCGGAACATCTATCCAGGGACGGAACCAACTCCGGCGGTTTCCCGCGATAGCGCATCGGCCAGCGCCAACAGCAACTCGTCGGCGTCGACCGGCTTGGCCAGCAGGGA
>JADFVY010000473.1 GCA_015222795.1 Pseudomonadota bacterium
GTCGAGGATTCCATGTGCCAGCGCATCGAGGATGCGCTCGACAGCATCGCCAGCCTGATCGAAATACGCTGCGACGCCCGCGAAAACATCGTCATCGCCACCGCGCAAATGCGCGAGGGCGCGGACATGAACGAATTCTTCGACGACGTGAAGTCGCAGGTGGAAGCGATCACCGCCTTCCCCGAAAAAGTTGAAAAACCTTCCATCGTCAAGCTGGAGCGTACCGCGACCGTCGCCAGCATCGCCATTACCGGCGAGATGGCCGTTCACGATCTCAAGGCCTATGCGGACCAGGTCAAGGAACGCCTCAAACAGGACGGGCGGATCGCCCAGGTGCGGGTGCTCGGGTTTTCGGATCGGGAAGTATCGATCGAAATATCGGCCGAGGTATTGCGGCGCTACGGGCTCGGCATTTCCGACATTCAGTCGGCGATCGCGCGCCAAAGCCTGGATGCGCCGGCGGGCGTCATGAACACCGAGGGGAGCGACCTGATCGTTCGTTTTACCGAACAGCGCCGCACGCCCGATGAATTCGCCGACCTGACCATCCTGTCCGGCAAGGCCGGGGGGCGGGTCCGCCTGGGCGATATCGCCGATATTCGCATCTCGTTCGACCGCCCCGAGGACAAAACGCTGTTCAACGGCCAGCGCGCCGCGCTGCTGGAGATCTCCAAGACCTACGATCAGGACAGCCTGCGCGTCATGGACGCCATCGAGGAAAACCTGGCGCGCGAACGCGAAATCGCGCCGCGCGGCGTATCCCTGGAGATCAGCTCGGACGTCACCGCGAACATCCGCGACCGTCTGCGCATCGTTGTCGGCAACGGCGCGCAGGGCCTGGTGCTGGTGTTCCTGACCATGTGGGTGTTTTTCTCCCTCAGGTTCAGCTTCTGGGTCGCCATGGGACTTCCTGTGTCGTTCCTGGGGGCCGTGTTCGTCATGAACGCGCTCGGCTACAGCTTGAACATGATGACCATGGTGGGGCTGCTGGTCGCCACCGGCCTGTTGATGGACGACGCCATCGTCATATCCGAAAACGTCGCCGCACAGCTCCGCAAGGGGAAAAACTCTCTGGACGCCGCCATTTCCGGGACGTTTCAGGTGATGCCCGGCGTATTTTCGTCGTTCCTGACCACCGCCATGGTGGTGGGGCCGTTGGCCTTTCTGTCGGGCAAGATGGGCGCGGTCCTGAAAGTCCTGCCGGCGGTCTTGCTGATTACGCTGGCGGTCAGTCTGATCGAGGCGTTTCTGATCCTGCCCGCCCATCTGCGCCATTCCATGAAGCATATGGATGCCGATCGGCGCACCGGTTTCCATGCCTGGTTCGATGCGCGGTTCAAGCGGATGCGCGATGGCTTCTTCATGCCGCTGGTCGGCCGCGCGATCCGCGCGCCATACCTGTCATTGGGCGTCATGATCGCCCTGGTGACGATTTCGATTGCGACCGTCCCGGCCGGCATACTGAAATACGCCGCCTTTCCCGAACTGGAAAGCGACGTGATCCAGTCGCGCGTGCTGCTGCCCCAAGGCACGCCGCTGGAGCGCACCGAGGAGGCGGTGGCCCGGGTCGTCGATGCCCTGCACCAGTTGGACAAGGAATTCTCGGCCCGCCAGGAGGGCGGTCGGAAGCTCGTGAGAAATATCTCGGTGCTTTACAACACCAACGTTGGCTCGTTCGAAAGCGGGCCCCACCTAGCCACGGTAAGCGCCGACCTGTTGCGCGCCGAGGAACGAACCGGCACGGTCGATGAGATGTTGTCGCGCTGGCGCGAGCTGGTGGGGGGCATCCCCGATGCGATCTCCCTGAAATTCACCGACAAGGAACGCGGCGTCGCGGGAAAAGCCATCGATCTGCGCATTCAGGGCAATCGACTGGAAGTGCTCAAGCAGGCCTCCCTTGACCTGCAGGGCTACCTCGCCGGATTTCGGGGCGTGCGGGACCTTTCCGACGATCTGCGCGCGGGCAAGCCCGAACTGCGCGTCCGCCTGAAGGAATCCGCCGGAATCTTCGGCATCGGCGCGCGCGCCGTCGCCGACGAAATTCGCGCCGCGTTACATGGCGGCGCCGGGCTGGAGGTGCTGATAAACGGGGAAGCCCACGACGTTTCGGTTCGTCTGGCCAGCCTGGATCGCAATAGCATCGAGGATATCGGGCATATCCAAATCCGCGCCGCCGATGGCGGCCTCGTCCCGTTAAGCGCCGTGGCGATCGTCGATGAAACGCGCGGCTTCGCCCGCATCCACCGGGTGAACGGGCAGCGCACGGTAACGGTCCAGGGGACGCTGGACACCAACGTCGCCAATGCGCGCGAGATCATGGCGGCGCTCAGGAAAGAGTTCGCGCCCCGGCTGAAAGAGAAATACCCCGGCATCCGCCTGGTTTCCCAGGGCCAGGACAAGGAAACCGCCGAAACCGGCAACTCGCTGCAGACCAACCTGCTGATCGGGCTGGTGGGAATATTCCTGGTCCTCACATTCCAGTTCCGCGATTACGTGCAGCCATTCGCCGTGTTGCTGGCCATTCCCATGGGGCTGATCGGCGTCGTCTGGGGCCATCTCGCGCTGGGGCTTAACCTCAGCATGCCCAGTCTCGTGGGCTTCGCCACCCTGGCCGGCGTGGTCGTCAACGACAATATTCTTCTGGTGGGCTTCGCCAAGGAGCGACTGAAGGAAGGGGACAGCGTCGCCGGGGCCATGCAACAGGCGGCGCGGGAACGATTTCGCCCGATCGTCCTGACGTCGCTGACCACCATTGCGGGGCTGTTGCCGCTCTTGATGGAAACCAGCACCCAGGCGCAGCTCCTGATCCCGCTGGTCGCGAGCATTGCCTTCGGCCTGCTGACGGCCACGGTGATGTCGCTGTTCCTGGTTCCGGTCTTCTTCGTCATTCTCGACGATGTGAAATTGCTGAAAAGCTGACGGAAAAAGGCGCCGCCGCTTGCGGTTCCCGCGCCCCGGCCCATCTTTCGTTCATGACCGACGAAACGCACCGCTACTACGTCCGCTCCCCGGACGGGCGCATGATTACCGGCTATGACCGGCCCGACGCCGCGAAAGCGGTGGCGCTGGACTATGGCGAGGGGGCGGTGGTGGTGGATACGCTGGCCCAGGCCTACTACCCGGCGGCCGAGGAAGTAATCGGCGGCGAGCTGCTGCATGCCGGCGTGGCCGGCTGGAACGCCGGCAAGTCCGACCCGTCGCGCGACCTGATCGAGGCGATCCGCAAGGGCCACCCGGCGGTCGTCCATGCCTTCCTGAAGAAGGGCTCCGCCCCCGACAGCCGCGACGCCAACGGCGGCACCGCGTTGCACTGGGCGGCCTCGCGCGGCAATGCCGAGATCGCCCGGCTGCTGCTGGACGCCGGCGCGGATGCCGCCGCGACCGATGGGGAAGGCGACACATCGCTGGATGTGGCGCGGAGCAAGGGCAAGGCGAAGCTGGTGAACCTGTTGAGCGGGATCGTTTCGGGGTAAAAGAGCGTCAGCTGGCGCCGCTGTCCCTCGGCAATCGCACCGTGGCCCGCAGCCCGCCCTCGGGCCGGTTCAACAGCGTAATGTCGCCGCCATGGGCGCGGACGATCGATCGTGCGATGGCCATGCCGATGCCGATGCCGCCGGTCTCGCGGCTGCGCGATTCTTCCAGGCGCACGAAGGGGCCGAAGACACGTTCATGGTCCGCCTCCGGGATGCCCGGCCCGTCATCGTCGATGTGAATCGCAAAACCGTCCGGCGTCTCTTCCAGGGCGATGCGCGCGCGATGCCCGTAGGCGGCGGCGTTTTCGATCAGGTTGCGCAAGGCGCGTTTCAGTCCGACCGACCGGCAGGACAGCGGCGCCCTCTCGGCCCCGGCGAAACTTACTTCCATGCCCAGTTCGGCCAGGTCGTCGCAGAGGCTGTCCACCAGCGCCGACAAATCCACGGGCCGTGTTTCCTCGCGCGCCGCTTCCTCGCGGGCGAAGGCCAGCGTGGCCTCTGTCATGCGCTGCATTTCCTCAAGAATGGCCAGCAGTTTGTCCCTGGTTTCCCCCTCCTCCACCAGTTCCGCATGCAGGCGCAGCGAGGTCAGCGGCGTGCGCAGATCGTGGCTGATGGCGGCCAGCATCGCGGTGCGGTCGCGCACGAAGCGAGTGAGCCGTTCCCGCATGGCATTGAAGGCGGCGGTGGTGCGTTGCAGTTCCGCCGGGCCGGTCTCGACCAGCGGCTCCACTTCCTCGCCCCGGCCCAGCCTTTCCGCGGCATTCGACAGGGCCTTTAGCGGCCGGGTAATGCGGCGCACCGTCAGGGTGGCGACCAGCAGGATCGCCAGTGCCGCCAGCGCCATGGAAACCACCGTCGGCCAGGCCCAGCCGGATCGCGGCGCACGGAATCCCGTCGCCACATTCAGCCACTGGCCATCGATGAGCGGAACCGAGAGGGTCAGCCCCATGCCGCTGTCCGACCGCCGAAGCCCACGCGGGCCGGAGCCATGGTCGTCGTCGTCCCCCGACTTTTCATCTCCGCCGTGATGCGACATCATTCCCTGATGGACGCTATCGTGAAACCCCATAAATTCGCCCGGCCAGCCATCGTCGGTTATATGCGCGCGCACCGGCGGTCGGTCACCCCCGGCCAGCATCCTGCCCAGACTGTCGGCGAGCCACAGTTCGATATCTTCGGCGTTGGCGTCGGTCAGCGCGGTCTCGGCCGAGATCCAGTAGCGCAGGTGGGGCGATCCGACAGCGCGCAGAATTTCCTCGCGCGTTTCCGGCGACGTCGTCTCCAGCACCCGCACCATCGCGGCCGTGCGTTCCAGCAATTCCATATGATGGACGCTGCGCATCGCCAGGCGGCGCTCGTCCGAGAAAATCAGGAAGCCCAGCAGATGCGAAATCGTCAGGGCCCCCAGCAGCAGCAGGATCAATTGCCCGCCCAGGCTTTTCGGCAGCAACTTTCTCACGGTGCTTCCCCGACGTCGACCGCGAACATATAGCCGCCGCCCCAGACTGTCTTTACCAGCACGGGGTTTTTCGGGTCGGCCTCGATCTTGCGGCGCAGGCGGCTGACCTGGTTGTCGATGGTGCGGTCGAAGACGTCGGCCCCGCGCCCGCTGGTCAGGTCCAGCAACTGTTCGCGCGACAGCACAATGCCGGGCCGCCGCAGAAAAGCCGCCAGCAGTTTGAACTCGGCCGTGCTCAAGGGCGCGGCCACACCGTCGCCATCGACAAGTTCGCGCCGGTCCAGATCCAGCACCCAACCGCCGAATTTCAGGCGCTCGCCCGCCGCCGCCTCGCGCGAGTGCGGCACGGCGTTCGCGCGGCGCAGAACGGCCCGGATGCGGGCCAGCAATTCACGCGGGTTGAAGGGCTTGGTCAGGTAATCGTCGGCGCCGATTTCCAGCCCGACGACGCGGTCGGTATCCTCGGCCATGGCGGTCAGCAGAATGACGGGAATGTCCGTCGTCTCACGCAGATAGCGGCAGAGCGACAAGCCGTCCTCGCCTGGCATCATGATATCCAGCACCACCAGGTCGATGGCGCTGGTTTTAATCTCCTTGCGCGCGTCAGTCGCGCCGGCGGCGATGCTGGCGCGCAGGCCGTTCTTCACCAGATATTTCGCCAGCGGCTCGCGAATCTCGCGCTCGTCATCGACGACCAGAATGTGGGGCGAAGGTTCCATGACTCTAATTTAGGCCATTTCGTGCCGCGCGCTAAGGGCGCAATCCGGCATGTGCGGCAAAAATTTGTAACAAAGTGTGCCAGACAGCCCGGCTGGGACGGTTGGTTACAATAAGAGGGTGGGCGTGACGTACTCTTGCGACAATTCGATCCTATATTCCACTTATCCAAGGCATCGACATCAACAGGAGTACGGAATCATGAAGCGCAGCACGACAAGACTTCTCACCGCCACCGCCATCGCCGGCATCGGCCTGGTTGGCCTGGCCGCCGTGGGCATGGCCAGCGGCGACGGCCCTTCCCGCTGGAACATGCATGACGGCGGCTATTCCGGCATGGGCGGACATGGCGGCGGACATGGCATGGGCGGTTCGGGCATGGGCAGACATGGCGGCGGTTACGGGATGGGCGGTTCGGGCATGCACGACATGATGCTCGGCTTCGACGCCAACGAAGACGGCAAGCTTTCCCAGGAAGAGATCGACACGGGCCGCGCCAACCAGTTGAAGAAATTCGACAAGGACGGCGACGGCGTTTTGAACATCGGCGAATACGAGGCGCTGTGGCTGGACGTCATGCGCGAGCGCATGGTCGACCGTTTCCAGGGGCATGACGCCGACGGCGACGGCAAGGTCACCACCGAGGAATTCGGCGAGCGCTTCTCCAACATGATCAAATTCATGGATTCGAACGGCGACGGCGTCCTCGACGAATCCGACATGCGCGCCCACCACGGTGGCAAGGGCAAACACGGCAAGATGCACGACGACTGATTACCGACCTCCCAACCTCCATACCCCTCAACTGAACGGGGCGGACCACAAGGTCCGCCCCGGTTTTTTGTCACAACTCGGTATATTTCTTCGCGTTCCCCTTCGCCTTTTCGACCGGGTATTTCCGAGCATTGAGCTCCAGCTTGCTCACCGCGGCCTCGGTCAGGTCGATGTCGGCGCGTTCGCAGATCAGCAGCAGGTAGAGGAACACATCGGCGCATTCCTCGGCCAGGGCGGCGCGGAATTGGGTGTCGCCCTGGGCGGCGCGCTCCACCGCCTCGTCGTCCTTCCACTGGGTCAGTTCCATGATCTCGGCGGATTCCATGGCGGCCGACATGACCAGGTTCTTCAGGGAATGGAATTGCCGCCAGTCGCGTTCGTCGCGGAATTCGATCAGGCGGCGGGTCAGTTCGTCATGGTCGGGTTTCATCGCTCGGCGCGCCCTTGCTGGATTGGATGGGCCTTCATTGGACATGACAGGCGAGCAAACTGCAACGCCCACGGCGCAATAATCTGTCAATAAATAGGCCAAATGCGATCTAATGGCTTTTTGACTCGCCTTCAACGTTGTGAATATGATAATTCACGAATATACATTGAGCCGGCTGGACAATCAGAGCTGGCCCGAACGAAAGTGAATTGAGCGCCGCGCGGCCGGGTTGGCCAGCGGTAACGGGGGTGGGCGCCGCGTGTCGCCCGTCTGTTAACCTAGGGAGAAAAGATCGCATGCCAACGTTTGTGCATACCGACAAATGCGACGGCTGCAAGGGCGGTGAAGTCACCGCCTGTATGTATATCTGTCCGCACGATCTCATGAAGCTCGACACCGAGCGCATGAAGGCCTTCAACCAGGAACCGGACCAGTGCTGGGA
>JADFVY010000474.1 GCA_015222795.1 Pseudomonadota bacterium
CTGGCGCAATATGACGGCATCGCCTGGACCGGCTGCAGCCTGACCGTTTTCGAGGACGACCCGCGCGTCCATACCCAGATCGAATTTTGCCGCGAGGCCTTCCGCGCCGGCGTGCCAAGCTTCGGTAGCTGCTGGGCGGCGCAAATCGCGGTGGTCGCGGCCGGCGGCCTCTGCGCGCCGAACCCGCGCGGCCGCGAGATGGGCATCGCCCGCAAGATCGCGCTGACGCCCGAGGGGCGCGCGCATCCGCTGTATGAAGGCAAATCCGGTGTGTTCGACGCCTTCATCAGCCATGTGGACGAGATCACGCATCTGCCGCCCGGCGCGGTGCTGCTGGCCTCCAACGATTTCACCCGGGTGCAGTCGGTCAGCGTGACGTACCAGGGCGGCGTGTTCTGGGGCCTGCAATACCACCCCGAATACGATTTGCACGAGATGGCGCGGCTGACCTGGTGCCGCATCGACAAGCTGATGAGCCTGGGTTTCTTCAAGACCCGCGAGGACGCCGAGGCCCATGTGGACCTGCTGGAAACCCTGCACCAGGACCCGTCGCGCTACGACATCGCCTGGAAACTGGGCATCGATTCCGACATCCTGAACGAAGAGGTGCGGCGCACCGAGGTGCGCAACTGGATCAACCGGCTGGTGATTCCGACACGGCGAAAATAGAAAACCGCGAATTCGACCCCATGCAAAGACGTTTTCCGCGGGTTTCAGCGCCACCGATTCACGATATTATGGAAAATGCAGGCCGGTCGTGATGCGGTTTGTCGCCAATATTAAAAGTCGCCCTCATCCCGGCCCGAAAAAACGGCGGCGGCTTTTCCTCAGCCCGCCTTGCCGCGCTCCGACAGCCAGATTCCACCGAGCACCAGACCCAGCGCGACGGCGTGAAAGACCTCGAACGGTTCGTCGAGGAGGACCACCGCCAGGATCGATGCGAAGACCGGAACCAGATTCACGAAAACGCCGGCCCGGCCCGGCCCGATCAACGTAACGCCCTGGATGAAGGCGATTTGCGCCAGAAATGACGGGAACAGGGTGACCAGGATGACGATGATCCATCCCGCCGTTGACGGCCATTGGAACAGGCCGAGCGAGGCCTCGGCGAACACAAGCGGTAGCGAGGCCGCGAAAGCGGCGAACGCCATTCCCGCGAACAAGCCAAGCGCCGAGGCCGGCGGGCGCTTGCGCAGCGCCACGGTATAGCCGGCGTAAAGAATGCAGGCGCCGAATATCAGAACATCGCCGAAATTGATGGCCAGCGCGGCGAGGCGCGCCAGACTGCCGCCGGACCCGACAATGACCACGCCGATCACCGTCAGGGCCGCGCCGGCGATCTGAAGCCAGGTTATCCGCGTTCGATAGGCCATGAAGGCGCCGAAAAGGATGATCATCGGGATCGAGCCCTGGATAATTCCGATGTTCACGGCCGTCGTGTAATGGGCCGCGACATAAAACAGCGCATTGAAGACCGTGAAGCCCAACACTCCCAGGGTCGCTATAAGCAGCAGATGCGGGCGCAGGGCCGGCCAGTCGCGTTGTATATGCCGGCGGGCAAACAGCAGTAGGATCAGCGAAATTCCCAGCCAGCGGGCGGTAACCAGCGCCATCGGCGATATCTCGCCGACCGCCATCCGCCCAAGCACGGCGTTTCCACCCCAACAAAAGGTCGTGAAAACAAGCAGCAGGTAGGCGCGTCCGTTCGAGCCGGCTGGCGCCGCCTGATCAGTACCGGCCGTCATCCTTTCAAGGGATGCACGAAGCCGACGATATCCATCACCTCTTCGAGAATCGGGTGCGTCATCTCGCGGGCCCGGTCGGCGCCGTCGCGCAGGATGGCGTCGATATGCTGGGGTTCGGCGACCAGGCGTTTCATCTCGTTGCCGATGGGGCCCAGGACCTCGACGCAGAGTTCGCTGAGCATCTGCTTGAATTCGGAGAATTGCTTGCCGCCAACCTCGGCCAAAACCTGCTCGATGCTCTTGTCCGACAGCGCGGCGTAAATGCCGACCAGGTTTTCGGCTTCCGGCCGGCCTTCCAGCCCCTTGGCCTCGCTGGGCAGGGCGTCCGGGTCGGTCTTGGCCTTGCGGATCTTCTTGGCGATCTCGTCCGGGCCGTCGGTGAAATTGATGCGGCTGTATTCGGACGGGTCCGATTTCGACATCTTGTTCTTGCCGTCGCGCAACGACATGACGCGGGTCGCCGTCCCGAAAATCAACGGCTCGGTGATCGGGAAGAACTCGACGCCGTAGTCGCTGTTGAACTTCTGCGCGATGTCGCGGCAGAGTTCCAGATGCTGCTTCTGATCTTCGCCGACGGGTACATGCGTGCCCTTGTAGGCCAGGATGTCGGCGGCCATCAGGTTGGGATAGGCGTAGAGGCCCACCGAGGCGTTCTCGCGATGCTTGCCCGCCTTCTCCTTGAATTGGGTCATCCGGTTCAGCCAGCCCAGCCGCGCCACGCAATTGAAGATCCAGGCAAGCTGGGCGTGATCGGGGTTCTGGCTCTGGTTGAAGACGATATTCTTCTTCGGATCGATGCCGGCGGCGATCAGCGCGGCCGTGACCTCGCGGGTGGATTTGCGAAGCTCCTCGGGCTCCTGCCACTGGGTAATTGCATGCAGATCGACCACGCAATAGATGCATTCATAGTCGTGCTGCAGGCTGACCCAGTTGCGGACAGCGCCGAGATAATTGCCGAGATGCAGGTTTCCGGTGGGCTGGATGCCCGAAAAGATCCGGTTCATGGGTGTGGACTCCGTGAACGATTGTGGTGCCGGGGATAGGCTGAGGCGGGTTTATCGCCGCCCAAAGCGCCTGGGTCAAGCGGCGGGGGGCGGTCCGCGGCGCAGGGCGGAAAGGTCGGACCTTTTCATCGCGCCCGTGATCAGCGCCAGCCCGCCATAAATGGCGCCGCCGGCGATGACGATGGCGGCCAGCGCCGCTATCTTCTGCCATAGCGGCCCACCC
>JADFVY010000475.1 GCA_015222795.1 Pseudomonadota bacterium
GGGTTGCTTGACTTCGGCGATTATCCGCGCAAATAATTCCGCGGGAAGGGATAAGCCATTTGAACGACAAGCATCATGCGTCGGCGGCGGCGCGCAATACCGTGCCGATTCTTGATGTGCTGGGCGCGATACTGCCGGAAACGGGCCGGGCGCTGGAAATCGCCAGCGGCACCGGGCAGCATGCCGCGGCCTTTGCCGGGGCCTTTCCCGGGATTGGCTGGCAACCCAGCGACCGGGACGCGGCGGCGCGCAACAGCATCGCCGCCTGGGTCGTGGAGTCCGGATTGGGTAATCTGCTGCCACCGGTGGATATCGATGTCATGAACGCTGGCTGGCCGGATACCGTCGCCGGCGAACTCGACCTTATCGTTTGCATCAACATGATTCATATATCGCCCTGGGAGGCCTGTGAGGGGCTGATGGACGGGGCGGGTAAATTGCTGCGCGAGGGCGGACTGCTGTACCTCTACGGCCCTTACAAGCGCGACGGCGGCCATACCGCGCCCAGCAATGCGGCGTTCGACGAATCCCTGCGCGGCCGTAATCCGGCTTGGGGCATTCGCGACATGGGGGATGTGGAAGCCGCCGCCGGTGGGCGAGGGATGGCGTTGGAAAACACGGTCGCGATGCCGGCCAATAATTTCTCCGTCATTTTCCGGAAAGGACTCTAATTACCAACGGCTCGCTCAAGCAACGCCCGCACGGCGTGGCGATTGCGCCCGTCCAGCCATTTCTCGAACATGATGTGGCCCCAGCCCAACGCCAGATACCCGGTCGAAACCGCCAGCATCTTCAGGCCGGCCAGCAATATGATGGGGTTGATACCGTCCAGCGCCGCCCAGGCGGCGGCTCCACCAAGCGCGGCCAGAATCGATAGCCCCAGAAAGCCGAAACCCAGCGTCAGAAATACATAATACATGATGGCCAGTGTCGGGCGCAGTTTGTAGTCGCCCCGCACCGCCATGCCGCCATCGGGAAGCCCGTTCAGCGTTCCCGAAAAATAGTAGGACCCGGGACCGATCGGCCAGATCAGGGGGCGGGTCCGGTGTTTCAGCGCGATGCGTTCGTCGTGGATGCGGCCCACGAAGGCCCTGTTGAAGCGGAATTTTGGCAGGGTCATCAAAAGCGGCAGCCGGTTGTCGGCCTCTTCCTCGATAGCCCGCGAAAAGGCCTCCGGACTCGCCGGTCCGGCCACGCACCATTCCTCTTCGCGGAAGAAGCGTTTGCGTTGCCAGTCGAAAAGGCGGTTCAGCGTGTAGGGCAGGCGTAGTGGCATGGTTCGTTATGGCCCGCCCGGTCTTTATAAGCGGTAAACGCCCGGGGCAATCGGGTAATGTTTAGCCTGGACAGAATCGGAAAGAAGTGGGTGAACTGAAGTAAGCTCTACTGTTCGAGCCTGCGAGACCGAACCTTTCAGTGGACCAGGGAGTGAAAAGTTAAAATTTTAAATAAATTAAACACTTAAACAGATTAAATTGGAATCTGTATATATTACCAAATCGTTAATTTTACGGTATGGTTGTATTTGGAATTAATTAAAAATCCGCCTAATGCGGATTAATCTTGCAGGAAGCAGGAGGTTGCCATGTCCAACCCCATTCGTATTTTGGCTTTGGCCCGCAGGGGCGGAGAAATCGCGTTGATCGCCGTGGCCATGGTCGCGCTGAGCTCAGTTTTCGAGGCAAAGGCCGCCGAGGGCGGTAGCTGGATGGTAGCGTCCGCCGAGGGCGCGGTGACCATTGACGGTCAGGCCGCCGGGACATCGGTTTCGGCAATCGGCCCGGGCGCCGTGATCGAAACCGGCGCGGACGGCAATGTCGTCCTGACGCGCCCTGGCGACAGTATTACGGTATTCGCAAACAGCAAAATGTCCGTACCCGCGACCGACAATGGCGGCGAGGCCGGCATATTGCAAACGCTCGGTAAGCTGCTGTTCAGGATGGAAAGCCGCGAATCCCGCGATTTCAAGATCGATACCCCTTACCTGGCGGCCGCGATCAAGGGGACTACCTTCACGGTGGAGGTCGATAACGACGACGCGGTTGTCGAGGTCGAAGAAGGCTCTGTGCTGGTGACCGCCAAACGCAGCGGCCAGTCCGCCTATGTCGGGGCCGGCGAACGTGCGAGTGTTGGCGGGGGCGGCGGCGATTCAGTTAAAGTTTCCGACGGGGGTGATGATGACGGTGACGGTGACGGCGACGGCGAAGACGGTGAGGAAGGAGAATCCGACGAATCCGACGAATCCGACGAATCCGACGAATCCGACGAATCCGACGAATCCGACGAACGAGACGAACCGGACGGTCACGATTCTCCCGACTCTCCTGACGGTGGCGAGTCCGATGAAAGTGACGAAAAAGACGATTAAGATTTTAAGTCCAGAATGCGGGAGGTATCGTCGGTAGGTCCGGGTTAATGTGGACTTGGATCTGATACCTGCGTGGTCGTATAAGGGGCGAATATCTATGAGCCATGGAAGCGACAAAATGCGTGGCCGCCGCATACCGCGGTTGCTGCGGGGGCTGGTGGCATCGGTTGCTGTTTCATTGCTGTATCTTGCCGGCGTTCTTGATCCTGTCGAAAGGGTGCTTGCCGACATCCGGTTTGAACTGGCGGGCCGCGAGGCCAGCGGCGGTCTGGTCATTGTCGGCATCGATCCCAAAAGTCTTCAGCAACTCGACACCTGGCCCTGGCCGCGCAACTATCACGCGACGGTCGTCGATCGCCTCGTAGAAGCCGGCGCCACGCAGATCGCGCTCGACGTCGATCTCAGTTCCTGGTCCACGCCCGAATCCGACGCCGCCCTGCGCGACGCCCTGGCCGATGCCGGTGGTCGTGTAATCCTGCCCGTTTTTCGTCAGAAGACGGTTGAGGGGCTGGAGGGGATGAAAATCATCCATACCGCGCCAATACCTGAATTCCGCCGGCTGACCCGGCTAGCCTCGGTTAACACGATGCCCGAGGAAGACGGGCTGATACGGCGCAACGCCATGAGCAACTACTGGCAGGACGGGTACATTCCGACAATGCCGGCGATCCTTGCCGACCAGACCAGGGCGCTGTTCGATACTTATCATATCGACTATGGCATCCGGCCGGACACGCTGCCGAGGATTTCCTATGTAGACGTATTCAGCGGGCAGTTTGATCCCGCCATGGTGCGTGGCAAGAAGGTGGTGATTGGCGCAACAGCCGTGGAGCTTGGCGACCAGTTCGCGGTACCGGTTTACAAAGCCTTGCCGGGGCCCGTTGTCATGGCGTTGAGCTATGAGACTCTTGTACAGAACCGCGCGCTCTATCGTGGCGCGCCGTGGCTGCTCATCGCCGGGATTTTTGTTATCGCGTTCGTGTTCGGGCGCCGGTTGCGGCTATGGTCGTGGCGCCGGGGGTTGGCGGTCGTGGCCCTGCTGTCATTGTCCGTGCTGGCCCTTTCCGTGGCAGTGCAGATATGGAC
>JADFVY010000476.1 GCA_015222795.1 Pseudomonadota bacterium
CATCGTGCTGGTCGTCACCGCCAGCGCCCACCGCAAGGCCGCGCTCGAATCCTGCGAATTCCTGATCGACTGGCTGAAGACCAGGGCACCTTTCTGGAAACTGGAAGAAACCGGCCAGGGCGAACAATGGGTCGAGGCCAGGGAAAGCGACGACGAGGCCGCCGCGCGCTGGGAAGAAAAAACCACCCGGGGCCGCTGATTAAACCGTGGCTACTTCCCTGCAACGGTAGCGAGGGTTCCATGATGGAAACATCCAGCAACCCCGGCCGGGTCGCTATCGGGCGAATGGCCGTCTCCGCCGCCATATGGGTAATATTTGTTCTGGCGGTCCACGAGTTGGCCCACCGTTTACTGCCCGTGACGGGACCGGTTCCAGGGGCTGGCCTGAAAACTCTGGCAGCCCAATCCGCGGCAATCACGGTGGCCACGCTCATCCTGATGGCGGTGCGGCCGCCGGCTCATCTGATCACCCCGCGCGCGGTTCTGGCGACCGCGATCTGGGTCGTGCTGATCGTTTTCGGCCATTATCTGGCGCATCTCGATGCTGCGGCAATCCACGACACGCTGGCCGCCCTGCATGAAGGGCTAGGCATGGGCGCCCTGCTGGCCAGCGCTTTCATGCTGGCGGTGCTGCTGGGCCTGCCGTTCGTGCCGAGCGTCGAGATGGGCCTGATGATGATGGCCGTGTTCGGCCGCGACGGCGCCATCGCCGCCTGGCTGGCGACCATCGCCGGGCTGTCGCTGGCCCATGCGGCGGGGCGCTATATGCCGGCTGACCGGGTGCGGCACTGGCTGTACCGGCACGGGCTGCTACCGACGGACAGCACCCCGGGCAAATCCCCGATGGCCCACCTGCTGGAACGGCTGCATCTGCCAGCAAGTAAGGCTCACCGGGTCGGCGTCTTCATGTCGCGCCACCGTTACATGCTGTTTGCGCTGCTGATCAACTTGCCGGGCAATTCGGTAATCGGCGGCGGCGGCGGCATTGCACTGGTCAGCGGCTTCGCCCGCCTGTACCGCTGGCCCTGGTTCCTGCTGACCGTGGCCCTGGCATCGCTGCCAATCCCGCTGCTGGTGTTCTTCGGGTTGATCCGGGTCGACGAGTGGCTGGCCGCGCTAGTGGAGTAGCAGACGCAAAAGGCGCGTTGACATTCCCGGTTTCGCATGTCGAAATCACCTCCTGCAAAGGAAGTGGCGGTCTCCATGAAACTGGTCCACGGCTTTCGCGGCGACAATATCCGCGGCGATATTTATGGCGGAATAACAGCGGCCGTCGTGGCGCTGCCGCTGGCGCTGGCCTTTGGCGTGGCCTCGGGCGCGGGGCCGATCGCCGGGCTTTACGGGGCCATCGCGGTCGGCTTTTTCGCCTCCCTTTTCGGCGGCACGCCATCACAGATTTCCGGGCCGACCGGACCCATGACCGTGGTCATGGCGGCCATTGTCACGCAATATGCCGGCAATCCGGCGATGGCCTTCACGGTCGTTATGCTGGGCGGTTTGCTGCAAATCCTGTTCGGCGCGCTGAAGCTGGGCCGTTATATCAATCTGATGCCCTTCCCGGTGATTTCCGGCTTCATGAGCGGCATCGGTTTCATCATTATCATCCTGCAAATCGCGCCGTTCCTGGGCCAGGCCAACCCGCCCGGCGGGCCGCTGGCGGCGATGCTGAATTTCCCGGCGCTGCTGGCGAATCCGGTGGGCGACGCGGTGGCGGTGGGCGCCATTTCGCTGGCCATCGTTTTCCTGACACCGGCCCCGATAAACCGCATCGTTCCCGCACCGCTGATCGCACTGGGGGCGGGCACCCTGCTGGCGCTGTTCCTGTTTTCGGGCGCCCCGATCCTGGCCCATGTGCCGACCGGATTGCCCAGCCTGCAGGTGCCTACATTCACCGTGAAGGATTTTCCCGACATCGTGGGTTCGGCGCTGGTGCTGGCGGTACTTGGCTCGCTGGACAGCCTGCTGACCTCGCTGATCGCCGACAATGCCACCCGCACGCACCATGAATCGGACCGCGAGCTGATCGGCCAGGGCATCGGCAATGTGGTTTCCGGCCTTATCGGCGGCCTGCCCGGGGCGGGCGCGACGATGCGCACCGTGGTCAATATCCGCGCGGGTGGGCGCACGCCAATTTCCGGCGCGCTGCATGCGCTGGTGCTGCTGGCGATCGTGCTGGGTTTGGCGCCGCTGGCCGAACATATTCCGCACGCGGTGCTGGCGGGCATCCTGTTCAAGGTCGGCATCGACATCATCGACTGGGATTATCTGCGGCGCATCCGCCGCGCGCCGCGGGTCGGCGTGTTCTTCATGCTGGTGGTGCTGGGGCTGACGGTCTTTGTCGACCTGATCGTGGCAGTCGCCGTCGGCGTGGTCATGGCGAGCCTGTTGTTCGTCAAGCGCATGGCCGACCTGCAAGGCGAAAGTATCCGCACGATCACGGGCGAAACCGAGGATGCGCCGCTCAGCGATGAAGCGCGGGAAATCCTGCAATCGACGGACGGGCGGTTGATGCTGTTCCATCTGGACGGGCCGATGAGCTTCGGCGTCGCCAAGGGCATGGGGCGGTGCTTTTCGGTGTCAAACAAGTTCGAGGCGCTGGTGTTCGACCTGACCGACGTGCCGCTGATCGACTCCAGCGCCTCGCTCGCCTTGCGGGACGGAATTAAACATGCACATGGGGATGGCCGGCCGGTCTTCCTGGCCGGGGCACGCCCGGCGGTGGAAGACGTTCTGGACCGGCTGGGCGTATTCGACCACCTGCCCACCGGCCACCACTTCGAAACCCGCGCCGAAGCCCTGCGCGCCGCCCTGGACCATATCGGGCCGGGCGAGGGTTCCTGAGGCATTCAGGGATTATTCGCCGCCGCGCGACCTCGTCCTTCGACAAGCTCAGACCACATGTCCATTGCGATTACTGAGCTACTCCCCGGAAATCGGACAGTGACGTAAGCTACTATTTTGGTGTTTTCTGGCCTTCACACAGAGGAAGGACAGAG
>JADFVY010000477.1 GCA_015222795.1 Pseudomonadota bacterium
ATTTCCGCCTGGGCCAACGCGCTTCCCGTCCAGTTGGCGACGCTCGACACGGGGGCGAAGGCATGATGGCGGCGGAAATGAATATGACCCGGGACTGGGTAGAGTCCTTGCCGCCCCTGAAGGGACGCCTGCGCCTGGACGCCGACCTGGCGAAGATCACCTGGTTCCGCGTCGGCGGGCCGGCGGAAGTGATGTTCCGGCCGGAAGACCCGGAGGATCTGCAAGCCTTCCTGGCGGCCAAGCCGGCGGATGTGCCGGTTACCGTGATCGGCGTCGGCTCCAACCTGCTGGTGCGCGACGGCGGCGTGCCCGGCGTGGTGATCAGGCTGGGTAAGGAATTCGCGAATATTTCGGTGGAGGGCAACCTGCTACGCGCCGGCGCGGCAACGCCGGATCTGTATGTAGCGCGGGCCGCGCGGGACGCCGGGCTGACCGGGCTGGAGTTCCTGTGCGGCGTACCGGGCACGATCGGCGGCGCCCTGCGGATGAACGCGGGCGCCTATGGCAGCGAGGTCAAGGACATCCTGCGCCGCGCCTGGGCGCTGGATCCCGCCGGCGGCCCGCGGGAATTGGGCAACAGCGAGATGGGTTTCAGCTACCGCCATTGCGGGGCGCCGGAAGACTGGATTTTCACCGAGGCCGAATTCGAGGGAACCCCCGGCGACAAGGCCGAAATCACCGCGCGCATGGAACAGATCGGCGATTCGCGCATGGACAGCCAGCCGGTGCGCAGCCGGACCGGCGGTTCGACCTTCGCCAACCCGGAGGGCGCGAAGGCCTGGGAATTGATCGACGCCGCCGGCTGCCGGGGATTGCGCATCGGCAACGCCATGGTTTCCGAACAGCATTGCAATTTCCTGATCAACACGGGCGACGCCACGGCCGCCGACATCGAGGGACTGGGCGAGGAAGTCCGGCGGCGCGTCAAGGATAACAGCGGCATCGAGTTGCGCTGGGAAATCCGGCGCATCGGCGTGCCCGCGACGGAGGCCAATCGATGAGCAAGCGAATCGCTGTTCTGATGGGTGGCTGGTCGGCCGAGCGGGAAGTTTCGCTGGTCAGCGGCGCGGCTTGCGCCGACGCGCTGAAAGCACGCGGATACGCGGTTACCCGCATCGACCTGCAACGTGATCTGTCGGCCCTGCTCGCCGTGATCGAGGCCAACAAGCCCGACGTGGTGTTCAACGCCCTGCACGGCCGCTGGGGCGAGGACGGTAATATCCAGGGCGTCCTGAATGTGTTGGGCGTGCCCTATACCCATTCCGGCCTGCTGGCCTCGGCCGTTGCCATGGACAAGGCGATGGCCAAGAAACTGTTCGAGGCCGAGGGCATCCCCTGCCCGCCCGGCGAAGTGGTTACGATCGAAAAACTGCGGGCCGGCCATGTGATGGACCCGCCCTATGTGGTCAAACCGAACGACGAGGGATCGAGCGTCGGCGTGCATCTGGTACAGCCGGGCGACAACGAGCTGCCGATGGACGACCTGCCGGCCGGCCGCCCCGTGCTGGTGGAAAAATACATCGCCGGGCGCGAATTGACGGTTTCCGTCATGGGCGACCGGGCGCTGGCGGTGACCGAGTTGCGCCCGCATCAGGGTTTCTACGACTACACGGCCAAATATACCGACGGCAAGACGACCCATATGTGCCCCGCGCCGATATCGGACGATATAGCGCGACTGGCGATGGATTATGCGGTGCGGGCACACAAGGTGCTCGGTTGCCGCGGAGTCAGCCGCGCGGATTTCCGCTACGACGACACCGAACGCGATCCGGGCGATCTGTACATGCTGGAGGTCAACACCCAGCC